>DAOUTX010000209.1 GCA_030668465.1 Atribacterota bacterium
CCCAGCTTGATGGATACCTGCCTCGTGGGCAAAAGCATTTTTCCCTACTATCGCTTTATTAGGCTGAACCGTAAAGCCAGTTAATTTGCTCACCAATCTACTAATAGGGTATATTTGTGTGGAATTAATCCGGGTAACTTTGTGATAAATATCCTTCCTGGTTTGAATGGCCATAACAATCTCTTCCAAAGAAGCATTCCCTGCCCTTTCACCAATTCCGTTTATAGTGCACTCTATTTGAGTAGCCCCATTTTTTATTGCTTCCAAAGAATTGGCCACAGCTAATCCCAAGTCATTATGACAATGAACACTAATGATCGCCTTTTCAATATTAGGGACATTTTCTTTAATATCTTTTATTAATCTGCCAAATTCCTCTGGTTGGGCATATCCTACTGTATCAGGCACATTTATTATGGTGGCACCAGCCTTAATTACTTCTTCAAAAATTCTGTATAAAAATTCTTTCTCGCTTCTACTGGCATCTTCTGCAGAAAATTCCACTTCCGGACAAAGCTTACGGGCATATCTTACCGCCTCAACTGCCCCTTCCAAGACCTGTTCAGATGAAATCTGCAGTTTATACTTCATGTGAATAGGAGAAGTGGCAATAAAAGTATGGATTCGTGGTCTTTCGGAATACTTAATTGCTTCCCAGACCCGTTCAATATCTTTCTTTAATGTTCGAGCTAAACCAGCAATGGTACAACCTTTAATGGTTTGAGCTACCAACTTCACCCCTTCAAAATCACCTGGCGAAGCAATAGGAAAGCCTGCTTCTATTACATCTACATTAAGATTCTCTAATTGCCTGGCTACCTCCAATTTTTCATTAGTATTAAGTGATGCGCCCGGGCATTGTTCTCCATCTCGAAGTGTAGTATCGAAAATTGCTATATTATCTATCATTTTATTTCCCCCCTATTTCGCTTTAACGTTTTTATCTTGAAACATTTACTCGGAATAATAACTCCCGATTATTTTAATAAAAGTAGTACATTCCTCTAAAGATTTTAATGCTTCTTGAGTTTCTTTCTCATGTAACCCTTTTTCAAAATCAGTGTAAAAAATATACTCCCACGGTTCCCTTTTACTAGGTCGTGATTCTAATCTGTTTAAATTGATATCTCTTAAAGCAAATTCCTTAAGACAGCGATAAAGCGCTCCGGGTTTACTTACTACTGCAAAAATAATAGAAGTTTTGTTATTTTTAGGATCTAAATTCATTTCGGGTGATAAGATTAAAAAACGAGTATAATTAAATTTGTTGTCCTGAATGTTTAAATTTAATATTTTTAAACCATAGAGTTCTGCCGCCCAACTACTGGCAATAGCAGCTATATTATTTTCCTTTGCCTCTTTAATCATCTTTACACTTCCGGCAGTATCATACGCAGGGATAACCTGACAGGAAGGTAGATTTCTTGATAAAAATTCTTCGCACTGAGCCAGTGCCTGAGGATGGGAATACACCTTTTCAATCAATTTAAAATCAATCTCTTCCTTAGTTATCAAACAATGTTCAACCTTTAACTTTACTTCTCCCACCGCAAATAGTTCTTGATTTAACAAAAGGTCATGGACCTCATTTATCCCTCCGGTCTGAGAATTTTCTATAGGTAAAATACCGTATTCGCTTTCTTTGTTATTTATCTTTTTAAAAACCTCACTAAAACTTTTACAAGGAAAAGGATCTATAGAGTTTCCAAAAAATTTGAGAGCCGCAATTTCGCTAAAAGCCCCTCTTTCTCCCTGAAAGGCAACTTTATTTTTCAATCTCCTCACCTCATTTATTAATTTATCGATTCACCGATTGGCCAATTAACCAATTGTGTAGGAGCCATTTATCCGATCTGAGTATTCTAGCATTTTTTAACGGGCTCGATGAATCAAACCCCTACAATCAGATAGACGGACAAGACGCTTGTTATTCGGGAAGGTTGGGGGATGTTTCCGTATCTTTAGCATTGTATTTTTTTCCGGCACTTGTTCCCCGCACCTATACGCTACTCGCTATACGCTATATGCTAATCAAACATTAACCAGCTAACCAAGTAACCAACTAACCATCTAACTAAATGCTATACGCAATACAATATTATTCTTTTATCCAGGGCATCATACTTCGCAGTTCTTTTCCCACTTTTTCTATAAGAAAATTAGCTTCTTTATTTCGCATTGCTCTAAAATAAGGTCTCCCCACCTGATTTTCGATAAGCCAATCTTTGGCAAACCCTCCGTTTTGTATTTCGGTCAATATTTTTTTCATTTCCTTTCTTGTTTCTTCAGTTATAATTCTCTTTCCCACCTTTAAATCTCCATATTCAGCAGTATTACTAACACAATCTCGCATATGAGTAATTCCACCTTTGTAGATTAAATCCACTATTAATTTTAATTCGTGAAGACATTCAAAATAGGCAATCTC
>DAOUTX010000232.1 GCA_030668465.1 Atribacterota bacterium
ACTTTTAAAGCGGAATTGATTTTTTTTATTTCAGAAATAAAATTAGCCATCTTTGATTTAAAAAAATTCCTCCAAATTTGTGGCGAAAACATCATCGCCTTTTGTGTTCCAACATCATCCCCTATCCAAATCATATCGACTCCCATCTGAGTTAATTTTTTTGCAGCGGTAAGATGGTAATGATAAGGTATATTTAATATTTCTTCAGCTAAACCAGGATTTATTATAAAATCCATCAGTAGCTTTTCCATTCCCCTTAATGCCCAAGCAGTTTCAAAAATTGTGGTTACAGTAACTCCGACAATGAAATAATCTATTTTATAATTATCTATCAGTTTTTGAGCTTCTCTATATAATTCCTGACGATTAGGATCGGGAACTATATAAGTATTTACAGTATCATCATTTGCTAAAGGGTGTCCGATAATTTCAGTATATTTACCTTTTCCATACTTAGTATCATATTGAATAACCTTCCATCTTATACCCCATTCATCAACATATTCTTCTCCGTTTTTAAAACCATCCTGATAATAAGAATTAGCCCATCCTACCGAAGTTAGAAGCATATCTTCATCTAAAGCTAATTCCAATTTATAGGAATTCCCTCCCCCGTGGGGATTGTGACTATCTTCTCCTTGAATTTTTATTTCCTTGCTTAATCTTTTTGCAAATTCCGGGGTAAAACTTATTTGCATCGGGCATCTATCAGGAGTTTTGTGGTTAAGAGCCATTAATACTCTTTCACGATGATTCATATTGAACTCCCTCTAATAATAAATTTTATAGATTATATTTTTTTCAACATTTTTAAAATATTAAAGAATTTTTTATTTGTTAATTGCTGCCATATATAAAGTTTACTTCTACTCTATTTTTTTCTCTTTACCAAGGTATGAATAGTTACTGAAATTATAATTAAAAGCCCGCAAACAAATCGTGTCCAGAAACCAGAAAGACCTGAAGCAACAATACCTGCTTCCAGGGAACCAATAAGGAAGGAAGCAAGGAAAGTACCAAAGATGCTAGCTTCTCCACCGGCCATGGAAGTACCTCCTACAAAAGCAGCAGCCATTGTCATCATCATATATCCATCACCCATTGTTGGCCACCAGGTTCTCATCCGGTAACAACTGAGTATTCCGGCAAGTGAAGCCATAGTTCCCATCAACATAAAAACTATTATTTTTACTCTATTTACATTAACACCCATCATCCTTGCAGTTTCCTGATTATCACCTATAAACAACACATGTTCACCAAACTTATGTCTAAAAAGTAGGAAATAGAAGAAAATTGCTATTCCTATAAACCAAATTGACTGAGCAGGAATTGGGCCTAACTTTCCGACAAAAATTTTATAGGAAATAGTTTTATCTACTTCAACTGTCCTGGCTAAACCATTAGATATAATATTGCTAAAACCCCTGATCAAGAATTGCATGCCTAATGTAACTACAATTGAAGGAATACCTATTGATGTAACTAATGTTCCGTTTATAAACCCAACTATTACACCAGATAAAATGCTGCATATTAAAGCTAATATAACGCTGTTTGTAGTCTGAAATGTAATTGTAAAAATAAATCCTGATAAGGCCATAACTGACGGAAAGGAAAGGTCTATTTCGCCCATAGCAAGCACAAAAGTTAAACCAAGAGCCATAAATCCTATAAAAGGAACCGTAGATAAAAATGATTGATATATTCTTCCGCGAAGAAAAACTTCGGGACTAGTAATCATAAACAATACAAAAATGCTGGCGGTCATAATTACTAATCCGATTTGAGATTTATATCGACTAAATCTTTTTACTTTGTACTTTATTTCTAAATCATCCA
>DAOUTX010000219.1 GCA_030668465.1 Atribacterota bacterium
CCTTCTACAATGCTGTTCATAGTAGCTGCCATATTAGTACCTGTATCCCCATCGGCTACCGGAAAAACATTAATATCATTAAGATACTGCTCCATCTGGTTTACCCGTTGGGCAGAATTTATAATAAAATGTTTAAACCGAATACCATTTAAATACTTTATTTTTATTTTCATTACTAAAAATCCTTTCTCATTCTACCCTTCCCCCAAGATGTTCACCTAAAAATTCTTCCATAGCCCGATAAAAATCAAATCGGTTTTCTTCATTGGCAAAACCATGACCTTCATTATCTTTGACCATATAAGGAACCTCGATACTTCGTGTCTTTAAGGCTTCTACCATCTGATCTGATTCAGCTTTAGGAACTCTGGGGTCATTAGCCCCCTGGGCAATGAAAAGAGGAACCTTAATTTTATCGACATGGAAAAGCGGGGAAGCTGCCTCCAGCAATTCTTTATCTTTTTCGGGATCTCCGACCATTTCATAGAGCATTTCCCGCATAGGTTCCCAATAAGGAGGTATTGCCTCAAACCAGGATATGATATTGGAAATACCTACATAATCAACTCCGCAGGTATATAGATCCGGAGTAAAGGTTAAACCAGCTAAGGTGGCATACCCTCCATAAGATCCTCCATAAATTCCAATTCTTTTAAGGTCCGCTATCCCCTGTTCGATTAGCCAATTAACTCCATCGGTAATATCATCCTGCATTTTTTTACCCCATTCTTTGAATCCGAGCTCCCAGAATTTACGGCCATATCCGGTAGAGCCCCGGAAATTCATCTGCAATACGGCATAACCCCGGTTGGCCAAAAACTGTACTTCAGGATTATATCCCCAATAATCTCTATACCAGGGACCACCGTGAGGATTAATAACTACAGGTAAATTTTTTGGAGTTAGACCTTTGGGAATAGTTAAGTATCCATGGATAGTTAAACCATCTCGTGAGGTATATTTGATTGGTCGCATATCTGCCATATATTTTTCTTCCAGCCAGGGGCTAACATCTATCATCTTTATAAATTCACCTGTGGTAAGATCATAAAAATAATAAGCCCCCAAACCTTTATCGCTGAAAGTTATTATAATTAGTTTGGTTTCATCTCTGCTCCTATCGGTAATTGCAACTTCGTATCCGGGTAAGCGTTTCTCCAAATCTTCCTGTAATTCTTTACGTTCCTGGTCAAAAAAGAAGTAATGTCTTTTATCAGTATAATAGGCAACACCAGTAATTTTCTTTTGTTTTTTCGATCTTAACAAGCTTGTTACGTCCACTTCCGGATGTTCGTATATTTTTTCCAAGAATTTTGCATTAGCTATATCATATTCAAAAATTGCCCTTTTGTCTCTGTCAATATTTGAAGAAACATAAAGGTTCTTATTATCAAAAGTAAAAAATAGGGGGGCTACGGTTTCTTTAAAACTGGTGGTAATAACTGCCTTGAAGGGGTCGCCTTCCTTTTCTCTGTATAAGACGCTGGTATTTACACCGTCACTGGTAGTAGCAACCCGAAGCTTCCCTTCATGATCAGTTATCCATCCCACAATATTCCCGGGATTCTCGGCAAGCATTTCCATCTCCCCATTATTAATATTAATGCGATATACATCGTAAAACCTTTTATCTCTTTTATTCATGGTTATAAGCATCTCATCCGGATTATTTTCAAGGTCATCAATTAATTGAACCCTTACCTCTTCAAAAGGGGTTAAGGTTTTTCTGTTTGAACCATCAATATCTACGGCATAGATTTTGTAATTTTCATCTCCTGCTTCATCCTGGGCATATACAATTCGATTATCATTAGCCCATAAATATCCGGCAATATCTCTTTCTGTAGCTTCAGTAATTCTGGTAATTTTTTCTTCTCCGATTTTCTGTACATGGATATTCAGGCGATTTTCCCAGGGCTGGAGAAAAGCCCAATATGTTCCATCGGGAGATAAGGAAAAACTTATTTTTTCGGGATTCTTAAAAAAGTCTTTCATGGGAATGAGTGGGATTTCACTGGACGCGCTTCCAGCTATTAAGTTTGAGGCAAAGAACCAAAATATCAACATACAAATTATTGAAAAAAGCAGTATTTTTTTCATTTTTCCTCTCCTTACTTTGCGAATTTTAATAA
>DAOUTX010000218.1 GCA_030668465.1 Atribacterota bacterium
ATGCTACTTTTTCTATCTTTTCTTTCGCTTTCTTAACTCGATACTCAATACTATATACTTGATACTATATTTAGTTACGTTGACAATTAAGGCCAGTTTTGATATATTAACAAAGAAAATATAGTCCCTCTCTCCAACAGGTAATAGGTTTTTAAAAAATCTTACATGAGAGGGAATTTTATTTATAATCATGAGAAAGAGATGACAATATGGATTTTCAAGAAATAATTTTTAATTTACAGAAATTTTGGGGGAAACAGGATTGTATCATTCAGCAACCGTATGATACGGAAAAAGGGGCAGGAACGATGAACCCAGCCACTTTTTTAAGAGTATTAGGTCCTGAACCCTGGAGAGTTGCCCATGTTGAACCCTCTCGAAGACCTGCGGATGGGCGTTATGGTGAAAATCCCAATAGGGTCCAACAACATTATCAATTTCAAGTGATATTAAAGCCTTCTCCCAAAAATATACAAGAGATTTATTTTAAAAGTTTAGAAAGATTAGGAATTCCAAGAAACGAACACGATATAAGATTTATTGAAGGTGATTGGGAAGCCCCAACTCTAGGTGCCTGGGGATTAGGTTGGGAAGTCTGGTTAGATGGGTTAGAAATAACTCAATTTACCTATTTTCAGCAAGCTGGTGGGCTTGATTTAGATATTATTCCGGTTGAAATAACTTATGGGTTAGAGAGATTAGGTATGGTTATTCAGGATGTGGATAATGTTTTTAACTTAAAATGGGGTAAAAATATTACCTATAGAGATATACGTCATCAAGCAGAAGTAGAACAATCTAAGTATAACTTTGAAGAAGCAGATATGCAGATGTTATTCAATCTCTTTAATATTTATGAAAAAGAAGCCAGAAGATTGATAGAAAAAGAGTTGTCCTTACCGGCATATGACTATATATTAAAATGCTCCCATACTTTTAATTTGTTAGATGCCCGGGGAGCAATTAGTGTTTCGGAAAGAACAGGATATATTTCCCGAGTAAGAAATATTGCTCGATTATGTGCAGAAGAATACGTAAAGCAGAGAGAAAAACTGGGTTTTCCTTTAATTAAATGATTAAAGATTAGGCAGAGGATAAAATTTAATGAATAATGTAGTTTTAGAAATTGGAACCGAAGAAATACCAGCTCAATATATGGAGAATGCCTTAAAAGAACTAAATCGGTTAGCAAAAAAGTATTTGGAAGAATCAAGGATAAAATATAAAGAAATAAAGGTTTACGGCACTCCTAGAAGATTAATATTATTTATTTTACAAATTAAGGAAAAACAGGAAGATATTTTTCAAAAAATTAAAGGACCTGCCTATTCAATCGCTTACAATAAAGATTCGCAGCCCCAAAAACCTGCCCTAAAGTTTGCCCAGAGTCAGGGGATAAATGTTAAGGATTTAATTGTCGAAGATACAGAAAAAGGCAAATATATTTTTGCTCCTAAATCAATAACAGGACAGCCAACCACTGACTTATTATCCCAGATCTTTCCTAAAACAATAAAGGGCATGCAATTTCCTAAATCAATGCGCTGGGGAGAAAGATCATTACGATTTATCCGGCCCATAAGATGGATACTTGCCCTGTATGGAAAAGAAATAATCAAGTTTAATCTAAACGGTTTAGATTCTGAAAATATTACTTATGGTCATAGACTTTTGGCGCCTCAAAAAATCAAAGTATCCTCTACTCAGGAATATTTCAAGAAGCTAGAAAAAAACTATGTAATAGTCGATCCTAAAATTAGAGAAAATATAGTTAGAACAGATATAAAACAGATAATTAAGGAAATTGGTGGGGAAAAAATAATAAATGAAAAACAGCTAAAGGAAATAATTTATTTAGTTGAATATCCCAATGCAATTTTGGGAAAATATGATAAAAAATATTTGGAATTACCCAAGGATGTCTTAATAGTAGTTATGAAAAAACATCAAAAATATTTTCCTGTTTTTAAGAACAAAGATGAACTGCTTCCTCTATTTATTGTAATTATCAATAACTCCAAGAAGCATGCTTCTAAAATTAGGAAGGGTAACGAAAATGTTCTCAGGGCCAGGTTGGAAGATGCGAAATTTTTCTACCAGGAAGACCAGAAGATTCCTTTAGAGGAAAATGTGAG
>DAOUTX010000165.1 GCA_030668465.1 Atribacterota bacterium
AATCATTTCTTCAAGTGCCCTGACCAGAAAAAAGGATGGGATATATGTTTATGTGATTGAAGAGGGAATAGCCAGACAAAAAGAAGTCGTTTTAGGCATTATTCAGGATGAACGGGTGGAGATATTGGATGGATTGTCAGAAGAAGAAGAGATTGTGGTACTTGGTAATCAAGAGCTGGAAGACGGATTAAAAGTAGACGTACTGGATAAGGAGGAATAGAATTGAACTTACCTAATTTTTCGGTTAACCGACCGGTTACCATTTTAATGCTTTTTATCGGATTAATTCTGATAGGCCTTATTTCTTTTCAGAATTTAGGATTGGATTTATTGCCTGACTTATCCTTTCCAATGTCAGCCATTATCGTTTCTTATTCGGGAGTAGCTCCCCAGGAAATAGAAAATATGGTTACGATTCCCTTAGAAGAAGCAGTAGGTACCATTCAGGGTGTGAAAAATATCAACTCTTATTCTCGTGAGGGAAGCTCTGTTGTTTTAATGGAATTTAATTGGGGCACAGATATGGATGTCAGTGCTTTGAATATTCGGGAGAAGATTGACCAGGTCAAAGGCTTTCTTCCTGATGATGCCAGCGACCCGATTGTCATTAAATTTGACCCCTCACTGATGCCGATTTTGGTTTTGGGAATGGATTCGGAGGAGAAAGATTTACAAAAATTACAGGAATATGCGGAAGATATAATTAAACCCCGCCTGGAAAGATTGGAAGAAGTTGCCAGCGCGTCGATTGACGGTGGTTTGGATAGAGAAATATTGGTTTCGATTGATAATGAAAAACTCCGTTCCAACCAGTTAAGTTTTAGTCAGGTAACAGCTGCTTTGGCCGGAGAAAATGTTAATTTACCGGCAGGAACATTAAAGGAAGGCACCATTAATTTTCTTATCAGGACTTTGGGGAGATTTGAAAACATTCAAGATATCGAAGAAATATTAATCTCTAATATTCTGGGAAACAAAATTTATTTAGGTGATATTGCTAAAGTTGAAGATACCTTTAAGGAAAGAAATTCAATTACCTATGTAAACGGAAAACCCGGTATCATGCTGAGCTTACAGAAAGAATCGGGCAAAAATACGGTTATTGTAGCCAAAAGGGTATTTAAAGAACTTGAGACCATTCAAAACTTACTGCCTGACGATATATCTATTACCCCGGTTTTTGATTCTTCCGATTTCATCAAAAAAACCATATCGCAAGTAGGATGGGTGGCTTTATTCGGGGCGATTTTAGCGGTATTTGTTCTATTATTTTTCCTGGGTAATTTAAGCAGTACACTAATTATTAGCTTTGCCATACCTATTTCTTTGATTTTTACTTTTACTCTGCTTTATTTTACCAATTTAACCTTAAATATGATGACCCTGGGTGGTTTAGCCTTGGGAATCGGTATGATGGTGGATAATTCCATTGTGGTTTTGGAAAATATATTCAGATATAGAGAATTAGGAACCGATGCCAAAAAATCTGCTTGCTTGGGTGCAAGTGAAGTGGGCACGGCGATTTCAGCTTCCACCTTTACTACTATTGCAGTATTTTTACCTATTTTATATGTTCAGGGGATTGCCAGTGAATTATTTAGGTCTATGGGGTATACCATTACTTTTTCTCTTTTAACCTCTTTGTTGGTGGCTTTAACCCTTGTCCCCATGCTCTCTTCAAAAATTTTACGCCTTAAAGTGAAGGATAATTCCGCCTCTGTTTCTAAAGAAAATTTAGTTAATAATTCTCTCGGTCATGGTGGAAGAATTTTTAGTTTTGTGAGAGAAGAATATGGCAGATTAATTACCTGGTCTTTAAGACACCGGGGAATTGTATTTATCCTGGCAGTGATTATTTTTGCCGGGTCAATAATGTTAATACCCTTTGTAGGAACAGAGTTCATTCCTTCGAGTGACCAGGGACAATTTAATGTTAATATTACTTTACCTACCGGAACGAATCTGGAAACTACCAGAGAAGTTGTGAGTGAAGTGGAAAAAATTGTCTTTGAAGTACCGGAAATAAAAAGTATGTTAACTATCGCGGGAGAAGGTTCGGGTGGAATGGGATTTAGTACCGAGGGCGGTAACAGTGGTACCATCATGGTTAATCTGGTGGATCAAAATAAGAGAGAAAGAAGCATGGAGCAGATTATTAACGAATTAAGACAAAAAATCGGTACTTACCCGGATGCCCAAATAAAATTTGGGGAACAGGGTTTTACCTTTTCCTCCGGGTCGGATTTAGAAGTAAAAATATCCGGTGATTCACTGGATGAATTGGAAAATATTGCTAATCGTATTTTGATATCACTAGCCGAAGTAGAAGGAGTGCATGACCTGGAGAGTAGTGTAGAAGATGTTCGTCCGGAATTACATGTGAATATTGATCGCGAAAAAGCAAATCTCTATGGTTTAAATACTGCTCAGATTGCTTCTACCGTTCATGATGCTCTTTTAGGTAGAGTTGCCAGTATTTATCGGGAAAAAGGAGAACAAATTAATATTCGGATTAGATTGGAGGAGGAAGATAGAAACAGTATAGAGGAAGTAGAAAATCTTCTCATTAGCTCCAGCCTTGGATTACAGATTCCTTTAAAGGAAATTGCAGAAGTAACAGTGGGTTCCGGGCCCAAAGGGATTGACCGTGAAAATCAGCAGCGGACAGTGAATGTTTCCGGAAATATCAGTAATCGCTTTTTAGGTAAAGTGATTCAGGATGCTCAGCAGCAATTGGATAAATTAGTGTTGCCTGAAGATTATCGCTATGAATTTGTCGGAGAAAATAGAGAAATGCAAGAGTCATTTTTGCAGCTTGCCCTGGCATTGGTTTTATCCATCATCCTGGTTTATATGATCATTGCTGCTCAATTTGAATCCCTTTTAATGCCCCTTGCTGTCATGTTTTCTGTTCCTTTTTCTTTAATAGGGGTTATTATGGCATTATTACTGACAGGTAAAAGTTTGAATGTGCTTTCCTACATCGGCATTATCATGCTGGTAGGGATTGTGGTTAATAACAGTATTGTTTTGATCGATTATATTAATAAGCTTCGGCAAAAGGGAATGGAAAGGAAAGAAGCCATTATTTTAGGAGGTAGGACCCGTTTAAGACCCATT
>DAOUTX010000011.1 GCA_030668465.1 Atribacterota bacterium
AACATAACACTAAAAAAGCCGGAGAAGCTATGCTAAAACATCTGAGAAATGTAAGAGAAGCTTTGGTGAAAATATAAAATTAGATAGAAAATTATATTAAGAATTGGAAAAAGTAGAACAAAGATTAGGATATTCAAAGAATATTATTTAGTAAAAGTGAGGAGATTATACTATGAAAGAAATAAGAGTTCTATCACCTGTAGGGATGTTGGGATATGGTTTCCCAGCAGAATCTTTTCAGAAAGGTTTAGAAAAAAAGCCCCATGTTATAGCTGCCGATGCCGGTTCTACTGATGCCGGTCCTCATAAATTAGGAGCAGGAGTGGGTATTGTAAGTAAAGAAGCAACCAAAAAAGACCTTACTTTAATGATAACTGCAGGATGTGAAAATAAAATTCCGGTTATTATCGGTTCTGCCGGAGGTTCCGGGGCCGAAGTCCATCTTAATTGGACCTCAGAAATAGTAAAAGAAATTGCTAAAGAGAAAAACCTACACTTTAAGATGGCCTTGATTCACGCGGAAGTTGAGAAAGATTATCTTCAAAAGAAGTTAGCCCAAGGGAAAATAAAACCTTTAGGCCCTGTTCCCGAATTAACTTCTAAAGATATAGAAGAAGCTACTCGAATTGTGGCAGTAATGGGAGTGCACTCTCATATAAAAGCTTTAGAGATGGGGGCAGAGGTTATTATTGCAGGTCGTTCCAATGACCCGGCTATGTTTGCCGCTCTTCCTATTAAAGAAGGGTATGATCCTGGTCTGGCTTTACATATGGGAAAAATTTTAGAATGTGGAGCTATGGCCTCTACTCCCGGGACCACCTCTGATTGTATGATGGCGTATTTAAGAGAGGATTGTTTTATAGTAGAACCGACTAATGCCCTGCGAAAATGTGTCCCTAGTACAGTAGCTGCCCACACTCTTTATGAAAAATCGAGCCCCTTGCATATTATTGGCCCGGAAGGAGTAGTTGATGTTACCGGATGTAAATTTGAACAGTATAGCGAAAGAGCAGTAAAAGTATCGGGCTCCAAATTAAAGAAGAGCGAAACCATTAATATAAAATTGGAGGGGGCAAGCAAGGTAGCTTATCGGACCATATGTATCGCCGGGTTAAGAGATCCTATTATGATTAAACAGATTGATGAGTGTGAAAAACATGTTCGTAAAACAGTAGCCACTTATTTTAGTGATATTCCTTCCCAAGATTACCGATTAATCTTTCATATCTACGGGAAGAATGGAGTAATGGGAGAATTAGAGCCTCGGAAAGAGATTACCTCTCATGAACTTTGTCTGATCTTGGAAGTCGTGGCCAAAGACCAGGAGCTGGCCAATACCATTTGTGCTTTTGCTCGGTCTACTTTAATGCATTATTCCTACAAGGGGCGCGTTGCTACTGCCGGGAATTTAGCTTTCCCCTATGCTCCTTCAGATATACCCACCGGGGCAGTATATAGATTTAATATTCATCACTTGATAAAAGTCAATGACCCTGATGAACTTTTTTCCATAGAAATGATAGAAGTTTGAAATAATAAAAAGTTTGAAAAGGAGAATATATAAATGACTAATGAAGTTTCGATTATAGATTTAGTAAAAGTAATCAGAAGTAAAAATGCCGGTCCTTTTGAGTTGACCTTTGATATAATTTTTAAAGATAAGGAAACTTACGAAAAAGTTAAGAAAACCAAAGTAATTACTAAAGAACTTATTGCCAAGGTCTATCATATTCCTATTGAGAAAGTTCTTCATTTTGTAGAATTTGACCCTGCTAATGCCATAAAGGCAACTATTGTAAGACCGGTGGATTCGGGAAGTATCGGGGAGACTGATGTTTATGGTGCTCAACAACATGCCCCACTTTTAGAGATCAAAATACCATATAATTAATGAATAAGGAGGAAAAAATGAGAGAAGGTCTTTTAAAATTGATTCCAGAATTTAATTTAATTAAAGATTCAGATCTGAAGGAAAGAGTTTTGAAAGTTTGGGAGATTGCTCTTGCTGCCGGGGGGTGGGAAGTGAGTGACCTACAAAGAATGCCCTTTACTTTATTAATTGAAACTTGTCCGTGTAATATGATTGAACACATTAGGGGAGTAGTAAATGTTTCTGTGAATGCTGCGGAGGCTCTTAAAAGTATCTATGAGGATAAAGTAAAAATCAGTGAGGATTACCTTGTTGCCGGGGCATTACTTCATGATATTGGGAAATTAATAGAATATAAAGAGGAGAAGGGAAAATTTGTTCAAAGCAATTTAGGGAAATTAGTTCGTCATCCCATATCCGGAGTGGGACTTTGTTATAGTCAGGGCATTCCCGAAGAAGTAATGCATATTATTGCCTCCCATTCCTGGGAAGGAGGACGTTCCAAGCGAACTCCGGAAGCCATTATTGTCCACCATGCTGATTTTACCAATTTCGAACAATTTAAATAAATTTAAATATCAAAACATAATTTTAAATTAAAAGATATTATTAAAAAGGTATCTTTACTATTAAAATAATTAATTTCTTAATAAACAGAACTTGTCTTATTAAAACTAATTAACTAGCTAACCAACTAACTAACCAACTAACTAAATAAGGAGGATAGATATGGGTAAGACCTTTGCAGAGAAGATATTAGCCCTTAAATCGGGTAAAAAAAGTGTAATTGTCGGAGAAATTGTGACTGTGTCTCCGGATATAGTAATGTCTCATGATAATACCGCCGCAATAGCTAAAAAATTCAAACAGATTGGAATTGATAAAGTAAAACATCCGGAGAAGATAGTAATACCCCTGGATCACTGTGTCCCTGCAGCAACAGAAAAATATGCCGCTAATCATAAAGAGATAAGAGAATTTGTCCAGGAGCAAAAAATTAAAAATTTTTATGACATTAATACCGGAATCTGTCATCAGGTTCTTCCGGAAAAAGGACACATCATTCCCGGAAGTCTAATTTTAGGAGCAGATTCCCATACTACTACTTATGGAGCATTTGGTGCTTTTTCAACCGGGATTGGCAGAAGCGAAGTAGCTTCCATCTGGGCAACAGATGAAATCTGGCTTAGAGTTCCGGAGGCTATTAAGATAAATATTGAAGGAGAAATTCCTTCCGGAATATATCCCAAGGACATAATCCTCCACATTATTGGGGATTTAGGTGCGGATGGAGCATTGTATAAAGCAGTAGAGTTTAGCGGAAAAGTAGTTAAGGAAATGGATAACGGGGGTAGAATGACCCTATGTAATATGGCAGTGGAGATAGGGGCTAAGATTGGCTATGTAGAACCAGATGAAAGAACTATACAATGGCTTGCTCCAAAAACCAATAAAAAATATGAAATAATAAAATCAGATGATGATGCTGAGTTTGAAAAAATCATAGATTATGATATAAGTGGTCTAGAACCTCAAGTTGCCTGTCCCCATACCGTAGATAATGTAAAACCTGTATCAAAGGTAGCAGGGACTAAGTTTAATCAGGCATTGATTGGAACCTGCACTAACGGAAGGATAGAAGATTTAAAAATTGCCAGTAAAATTCTTCGTGGTAAAAAGATTTCTAACGGAGTTAGACTTTTAGTCTTTCCTGCCTCGATGGAGGTCTTTGCCCAGGCGATGGAATTAGGAATCCTTCAGGAATTAGTTAAAAGTGGGGCAGTAATAATGAATCCGGGATGCGGACCCTGTTTGGGTGCTCATGAAGGAGCCTTAGCCTCGGGAGAGGTTTGCTTGAGTACTGCTAATAGAAATTTTAAGGGAAGAATGGGGTGTAAAGAGGCAGAAGTTTACCTGGCCAGTCCCGCAACCGTAGCGATTTCTTCCCTCTATGGCGAGATTACCGATATAACGAGGGATTTAAAATGAGTATTAAAAGAAAAGTATGGAAATATGGTGATGATGTAAATACTGATGTTATCTTTCCAGGGAAATATACTTATACCATAACTGATCCAAAAGAGATGGCTATTTATGCCCTGGAGGATCTTGACCCGAAGTTTGCCAAAGAAGTTAAAAAGGAAGATATTATTGTTGCGGGAAGGAACTTTGGCTGCGGTAGTTCTCGGGAACAAGCCGCAACCTGTTTAAAATATGCTGGAGTGGGAGCAATTGTTGCCAAATCATTTTCCAGAATATTTTTTAGAAATGCAATTAACCAGGGGCTTCCACTGGTTCAGTGTAAAGAAGCAGTAGAGAATATATCTTCAGGTGAGACAATCACTATTGATTTTGAAAAAGGAGAATTATCTTGTAAAAAAGATATTTTTAAATTTCCTCCTTTGCCAGAATCGGTGTTAGGAATTCTTAAAGATGGAGGACTTATCCCCCATACAAAGAAAATATTAAAAATTAAAGAAGGAAAATAAAATTATGACAAAATATAAGATAGCCTGGTTGCCAGGCGATGGAGTAGGTAATGATGTTATGGAGGCTGCAAAGATTGCATTGGATGAATTAAAATTTGATGCGGAATATATTTATGGTGACATAGGTTGGGAATTTTGGAAAAAAGAAGGAAATCCTTTACCTGAAAGAACCATAAAAATTCTCAAAGAGACTGATTGTTGTCTTTTTGGGGCAATAACTTCTAAACCTAAAGAGGAGGCAGAAAGGGAGCTTGCTCCCGAGCTTAAAGGAAAAGGCTATGTTTATTCGAGTCCCATTGTAAGATTACGTCAGGAATTTAAATTACATACCAGCTTAAGACCCTGTAAAGCTTATAAAGGGAATCCTCTTAATTACCGCGATGATATAGATTTAGTGGTTTTTAGGGAAAACACCGAAGGATTATACAGTGGAGTGGAATTTCATCCTTTGCCCAAAGAGGTAATGAGTTCTCTTTCAGAAAATCATCCTAAGATGAAAAGATTTAAAAATACTTCCTTAGAAGATATTGCTTTGTCTTGTAGGATCTTTACTCGGAAGGCCTGCCAATCTATTGTTCGTCAGGGCTTTGAATATGCTAAGAAATTTAACAGAAATTCAGTTACTGTTATTGAGAAACCAAATGTAATTAGAGAAACCAGTGGGTTGATGGTAAGAGAAGCCCGCAAGATTGCTCAAGAATATTCTGGAATCGAACTCTGGGAGACGAACATAGATGCAATGTGTATGTGGTTAGTTAAGAACCCTCAAAATTATAGTGTCCTGGTTTCTTCAAATATGTTCGGGGATATAGTTTCTGATCTTTGTGCACAATTGATAGGAGGTTTAGGGTTTGCTTCCAGTGCTAATATCGGCGATGATTATGCTCTCTTTGAACCAACTCATGGCTCTGCTCCCAAATATGCAGGGCAATACAAAGTAAATCCCATGGCGATGCTTTTAACGGTTAAATTAATGTTGGATTATTTAGGGGAAAAGGAATCAGCTCAAAGATTAGAAAATTCTATTGCTCAGGTTATTGAGGAAGGAAAAGTCAGGACTTACGATTTAGGAGGAACATCCTCTACTTTAGATGTAGCCAAAGAAGTAGCCAGAAAAATATAAAGTGATTAGTAATGAGTAATAAGTAATACATAGTTAGCTAGTTACATAGTTAATTGGTTAATTAGTTGAAGGATAAATGCTAAACCAGGTGACTATCTAACCAACTAACTAAACTGAAAGGAAGGTGAAAAATGGAGACTATAAGTCAAAGATGGGCTAAATTTGCCCTGGGATTAAATTATGAAAATATTCCTTCTGTAGCTTTAGAGGAAGCCAAACGATTTCTTTTAGATAGCGTAGGTTGCGCTTTTTCTGCTCTGAATAACAAAGATACCCAAGCAGCTTATAATTATATTCAGGGTCTGGGAGGAAAAGGGCAAGCTACTATTATCGGATGGGGAACAAAGGCAAATTTACCACAGGCTACTTTAATAAATTCCCTCTTAGTTAGGGCTCTCGATTATAATGATATTTACTGGGAACAGGATCCCTCTCATCCTTCGGATATTATTCCTGCTGTACTTAGTACCGGAGAGTTTATAAAAAAAGATGGGAAAGAAGTACTGGTAGGGATAGTACTTGCCTATGAATTAGAGATGCGTTTATGCCTGGCTGCTTTTCCCGGAGTTCGGGAGATTGGCTGGCATCATGCAACACTGACTCAATTGGTAAGCCCTGTAGTTGCTGGAAGGATGTTGGGTTTAAGTGAGGAAGAGATAGTTGCTGCCATGGGGATTAGTGGTTCCTCTCATTTTACTTTAGGGGGAGTAGTAGCTGGTCATCTTACCAATATGAAGAATGCCGCTGACCCTTTGGCAGTTGAATCAGGTGTACGAGCTGCCTTGTTAGCCAGCAAAGGTTATACCGGCCCGGTCGAGGTATTTGAAGGAAAAGAAGGATTATTTGAAGTGTTGGATAAAGTAAAATGGGATAAGGATATTTTAACCAAAGAGTTAGGAGAAAAGTTTCTGATTAATGAATGTGGGTATAAGGCTTTTCCCACTGAAGCCTTAACTCATCAACCGATTACCGCTGCCATAGAGGTGATGCAGGAAAATAATCTTAATCCCCAAGAAGTAAAGGAAGTTTTGGTAGAGACTACTACTCGGGGAGCAGATATTCTTTCTGATCCCAGTAAATATAAACCTACTACCAAGGAAACAGCTGATCATTCGCTTCCTTATTGTATAGCGGTGGCTGTGGCGAAAGGGAATGTTCTCCCTTCTGATTTTGAGGAAGATGCTTTACGAGATCCTTTTGTTTGGTCATTGCTCGACAAGATCAAGGTAGTAGCCCATCCTGAAATTGATGCCCTCTTCCCTAAAATAAAACGAGCAATTGTCATCATTAAAACTTCTCAAGGGGAATTTAAGAAACAGGAAGATTTTGCCAAAGGCCAATCGGAAAGACCTCTTAGTGAGAAAGAACTCATTTCTAAGTTTAAAGCTAACTCGGAGAAAAAGATTTCTTTTTCCAGAATGGAAACAATAATAAAGGCAACTCAAGAACTGGAAAACATTAATGAAATTGGAAAATATATGGAACTTTTGGTAAGAAATAAATAAACGTAAAATTAAATTAGTTAAAAATTTTATTGCAAAATTAAGAAAGAAAAATATTTTTTTGTTTTAACGATAATAAATATAAATGGTATATAGTATAGTTAAAAATAAGAGAAGTGGAATTAAAGATATATAAATTTGGGAAGGTGATTTAAATATGAAAGCAATAGTATTAGGTTGTGGTTTGGTAGGTGGGCTGATTGTCAAGGATTTGGCCAAAGATAAAGATTTTCAAGTAACTGTAGCAGATATCGATGAGGGAAAATTAAATAAATTAACTAAAGGACTGGGAATACAAGAGGTAAAGGTAGATTTATCCGACTCAGAAGCTATTAAAAAGATAGTTGGAGATAAAGATATAGTAATAGGTGCTGTTCCAGGGTTTTTGGGGTTTAATATGTTACGGTCAGTTATTGAAGCAGGTAAAAATGTGGTTGATATATCTTTTATGGCTGAAGATACTTTGAGTTTAGATGAGCTTGCCAAAAAGAAGGGAGTTACCGCTGTGGTAGATATGGGAGTAGCTCCGGGAATGAGTCACATGATTGTAGGTTATGCTGATAGCTTATTAGATGAGACTGAAAGTGCTACTATTCTAGTAGGAGGACTTCCGGTAATAAGGGAATGGCCTTATGAATATAAGATTGTTTTTTCTCCCAAAGATGTTATAGAAGAATATATAAGACCGGCAAGATTAATAAAATGTGGGAAAATTGTAGAAAAGCCTGCACTTTCTGATCTTGAATTGGTTGATTTACCCCAGATTGGTACTTTGGAAGCTTTTAATACCGATGGACTTCGTAGTCTGCTTTATACTGTTAAAATTCCTTCTATGAAAGAGAAGACTTTGCGTTATCCGGGTTATGCTGAAAAGATGCGGATGTTAAGAGAAACCGGATTTTTCAGCGATACTGCTATAGAAGTAAATGGAATAAAAGTTAAACCTTTAGATCTTACTTCCAAGCTCCTCTTTCCTAAATGGGAATTAGGAGAAGGGGAAGAGGAACTAACCGTTATGCGGGTAATTGTTCAAGGCAAGAAAGAAGAAAAAAGATTATGCTATACCTATGATCTATTAGATTATTACGACAAGAAGGAGAAAGCCACATCTATGTCTCGTACCACCGGGTTTCCCTGTGCAATTATGGCTCGGTTGGTTGCTCAAGGAGAATTCCAATATCCGGGAGTCTGTCCGCCAGAATATATAGGAAGAGAATACAAAGTATATCAAAAGGTTATGGAAGAGTTAGAAAAAAGAAATGTATTCTATAAAGAAAATATAGTTGAGATATAATTTTAATTAATAGGTAAATTGGATAATTAGTAAATTAAATAAGGGGGTGATAAGTTAATTATTTAAAAATAAATACTATATTGAAAAATCAATATTAACTTACATTTAAAAATGTGAGGTAGAGGTGCGGATAATAATAAGTAAAGATAGATGATTAAAATTCGTCTTGAAAGGTATTTCCGCCGAAGCGAAAGGATGGTATAAAATCTTTTCCGCTGGGTTTATAGTGAATAACTATAAGACTGTCATCAAATCTGACCCCGGATTTGGATGGAGAGCTGCCACAAGGTAGAGCATTTCATTAAATTCGGGGAAATAATAGGCAATTAATGAAGACTCTATCATTAATTGCCTATTTTATTTGATAGATTTTTTATTAGCAATTATCATCTTAAAACTAACTAACCAGTTAACTAGCTAACTAAGTAACCAAGAAAAGGAGAAAAAGAATATGAAGGTTTTGGTTTTTGGAGGTTCAGGAAAGATGGGCTCTGCTGTTGCCTGGGATTTAGCCAAAAATAGCAAAGTTGGAGAAGTAGGGATTATAGGAATTACCGGCGGGAGAGAGAATACACTGGAAAAGACTAAAAGATGGATAAACAGTGATAAAATAGTGCTCCATACTATTGATGTAAATAATCGTAAAGAGACTATGAAATTAATGAAACAATATGATGTGGGTGCCATTACCCTGCCCAATAGAAAGTGTAGTTATAAAGTTGTGGATATGGCTATTGACGCTGGACTAAATATTGTGGATATATTAGAAGAATATCATAGGAAACCAGATAAATATGAGGTTGAAGGTTTGAAAATTCCCAAGGGAATGACCTTGGATGAATACGGAGAATCACTTCATCAAAAAGCAATACAAAATGGGGTGACCTTTGTGGACGGAGCAGGCTTTGCTCCTGGATTAACTAATATTACTTTAGGTGAAGGTATCAAGAAAATGAACCAGGCAGATTCAGCTATTGCCAGATGCGGAGGAGTTCCGGCTAAAGAATTTGCCCACAAACATCCCATAAAATATATGATCACCTGGGCTTTTGAGCATGTTTTAAGAGAATATATGATTAAGGTAGATGTAATTAAAAATGGTAAAATTGTAGAAGCAAACGCAATGGATGATCTTGAAAAATTTCGATTCAAACAATTAGGAAAAGATGAGGAATTAGCCTGTGCCATTACTCCGGGAATGCCCAGTTTTCTTTATACGCGAACACAACTTAAGGAGTGTGTGGAAAAAACTATCCGTTGGCCGGGTCATTGGGAAGGAGCAAAAATGTTAAAAGAATGTGGTATGTTAGATTCAACCCCAATAGAATTTAAAGGAACAAAGATATCTCCTCGTGAGTTTTTATCCCACATAATGACTCCCAAACTTCAGCCCTTAGAAGGTGAAACTGATGTCTGTGTGATGTGGAATACAGTTACCGGGATAAAAGATGGTCAAAAAATGAGAATCGATTATTATATGTGGGAAGAGGCAGATATCGAAAATGGTATTTCTGCCATGGGGAGAGTTACTGCCTTTCCTGAAGCTATTGCTACAGTGATGTTAGGGAGAGGAGAGATAACCAGGAAAGGGATAGTAGCTCCTGAAGATGCCATAGAAGGAAAAATTTACGAAAATTTCTTGGAAGAATTGAAGAGGAGAAAGATAAATATACTTGAGGTTTCTAAGAAGATATAATAAGATACTAAAAGATACTTTAATTGCATAGGAATTTTCTTGTTCTGTAGGGACCTGCCTTTATGAAAATGCGGGTTCGATGAATTGAGCCCGCAATAAAAACGGATCGGATAAATCCAACCCTTACTTTAAAGGCAATGCTTTATACAAAAAAAGTTTTGAGTTTTTGAGCTAACGACTAACGATTATTAACTATCGACCAATTTAAAATTTAAGTTTAAGGAGATACAACTATATGACTAAATTTATTTCAATTAAAACTTCTTTACCCGGCCCAAAATCCCAGGAAATAGCCAAAAAAAGAGAAAGGTATATCGCCAAACCGATGGGCAGCTCCCTCTCCCCCTGTTATATTGCCCATGGCGAGGGAGCCTTAGTCACCGATGTAGACGGTAATCAGTTTATCGATCTTACCGGCGGTTGGGGATGCCTGGTAGTAGGACATACCCACAAGAAAGTGGTAGCTGCAGTTAAGGACCAGGCAGAAAAGTATCTGCATACCGATTTTACAGCTGTCCCCTATGAATCTCTGGTAGAACTGGCCGAGAAACTGATAAAGTTAGCTCCCGGGAATACCCCCAAGGCAGCTGCCTTTTTTAACTCCGGTGCAGAGGCAATAGAAAATGCGGTGAAAATTGCCCGGGCTCATACTAAAAGACCGGCTATCATCGTCTTTGAAAATGCCTTCCACGGCCGCACCCTATTAACTATGACCATGACTCACAAGGCTATGCCCTATAAGTACCACTTCGGACCCTTTGCCCCCGAAATATACCGACTACCTTTACCCAGTCCTTCTCATCTTATGGCTAATATAGAAGATTTTGAAAAGATACTGATAAATACTGTAACCCCCGAATCCGTAGCTGCTATAGTGATTGAACCTGTCCAGGGAGAAGGAGGATTCAATGTCCCCCAGGAGGGATTTTTAGAATACTTAAGAAAATTAACCGATAAATATGGCATGCTACTTATTACCGATGAAATTCAAAGCGGTATAGGCCGAACCGGAAAGTTTTATGCCATAGAGAATTGGGATATAGAACCGGATATAGTCTGTCTGGCTAAATCTTTAGCTGCCGGTCTACCCCTTTCGGCAGTAATTACTAAAAAAGAGATTACCGATTCTCTCCCCGGAGGATGTATCGGCGGAACCTATGTAGGTAATCCGGTAGCCTGTAGAGCAGCTCTTGAAGTAATAAATATCATTGAGGAAGAACACCTCTTAGACAGAGCTCTAAAGATTGGTGAAAGATTAAAAGAACAATTCCTTAAGATGAAGGATAAATATTCTATCGTAGGAGAGACTCGTGGTATAGGAGCCATGATGGCTGTAGAATTGGTTAAAGACCGGAATACCAAAGAACCTGCTACCCAGGAGACAGCTCAAGTTGTTCAGGAATGTTTAAAGAACGGAGTATTTGTGCCTACCTCAGGAATCAATAAAAATGTCTTACGGATGTTGGTCTCTTTGGAGATTACAGATGAACAATTAGATGAGGCCTTAGATGTATTGGAGAAGGCAGTAGCTAAGGTTTAAAAAAATTAAAAAAAATAAATAAAAAAAGAGGGATTTTGAGATTTTTGTCGAATAAACCAAATAATGTTAGGCGGAGGAATTTTTTATTGAGTAATAAAATCGATGCAAGAGATATAAAAATTGCGAGGGAGACAATAAGGCCATTTATAAAGATAACTACTTTAAAGTATTCTAATTTTTTAAGTTCACTTTGTCAGGGGACAGTTTATTTAAAATTAGAAAATACTCAATTAAGCCATTCATTTAAGATTAGAGGTGCATTTAATAAAATATTACATTTAACTCCCGAAGAAAAACAAAAAGGAATTATAACTTGTTCTTCCGGAAACCATGGCCTTGCCACAGCGATAGTAGCTAAAAAATTAAATATGGCAGTGAAAATTGTTGTTCCTGAAACTACACCCCGGAAAAAGATAGATAAGATTAAAGGATATAGTACAGAGTTGATATTGTATGGAGATTATGATAAGGCCGAACAGAAGGCATTGGAATTAACCCGTAAAGAGTTGAAAACTTATATCTCTCCTTATAATGATTTAGATATTATTGCGGGACAGGGTACAATTGGATTAGAGATTTTAGAAGAGTTTCCGGAAGTCGAAAAAGTATTAGTTCCTATAGGAGGTGGAGGTCTAATTGCTGGCATTGCTATTGCAATTAAGTGTAAGAATCGATCCATAGAGGTTATCGGAGCCCAATCAGAAGCCTCTCCAGTTATGTATGAATCCTTGAAGGCAGGAAAAATTCTAAAGTCAGAAGAGATAAAAATTCAAGACTCCATTGCTGATGGTCTCAGTGGGGGGATCGAAGAGGGATCGATAACCTTTAAAATAACTCAAAAGAATGTAAGCAAAGTCATTTTGGTAAAGGAAGAGAGTATAAAGAAAGCAATAAGATTACTTTGGGAGAAAGATAATCAGGTTGTTGAAGGGGCAGGGGCTGTTGGTCCTGCAGTTGTGATAGAAAATAAAGAACAATTTAAAAATAAAAAAACTGTTATTATTATCAGCGGAGGAAATATTGATAATAAACTTTTTGATGAAATAACTAAGGTTTCTAAATAGGAGGAAGTAAAAAATACTGAAAGAATTCTGAAAAATTTCAAGCAAGGCATGAATAAGTACAAATTTGAATATATTGGAAAAGGAGGAATCCACAAGTGAGCAAAGTAAAGATTTTAAACGAGGGAATCATAAAAGAATTACTTGACATTAAAAATGTAATAGAAGTAGTAAAACAGGTATATACCCTTAAAAATTCTAATCAAGCTGATTTATTTCCTATTATAACTCATATTTTTGAGCCTGGAAAAGCCGATATGGATATAAAAGCTGGGCACCTTAAAGGTGAGGCTAATGTATTTGGTTTAAAACTTGTATCCTGGTTTGGTGAGAATATTAAAAAAGACCTTCCTGATGTGATAGGAACAATAATGGTATTTGATGGTAGAACAGGAATACCTCTGGGTATTCTAAGTGCTGAACATATAACTTGTATGCGTACCGGGTCAGCGGGAGCAATCGGTTCCAAATATCTTGCCAAAAAAGACTCGGAGAACCTTTTAATGGTTGGAGCCGGACATCAGGCATTTTTTCAAATCGCAGCAGGGTTAACTGTTTTAAATAATATCAAAAAAGTTACAGTTTATGATCCGATTAATTATAAGTTTGCTGTTGATTTTTGCAATAAAGCTAAATTGAGACTAAAAAACGAAATCTTGTCAAGATATAAAGATGATAGAATCTATTCTGAAAAGTTAGCTAAAAAG
>DAOUTX010000101.1 GCA_030668465.1 Atribacterota bacterium
CCACCCATTCCCAATTCCACATCATCGGGATGGGGGCCGACAGCTAATATATTAAGCATTTTTTCACCTCACTATCTATGATTTTTTGGTAATATGCTAACCTCTTTTCCGGGTTATCCAGGTAATTACCAAAAGTACGGTCTTTATCTTTATAAATCATGCTAACCAGCAGCTCCTTTACGGTCAGATTGTTTTTATAAGCCTGGATCCAGAGTTGAAGAGGAAGACCGTATCCCTTTTCGGTTAATTCTAATTTTTTCAAGTCTTCCATCCGATATACTTTAAATCCACAGAAAGAATCGGTTATTCCGTAGCCGGTTATCTCATTAATTAGCCCGGTGATTTTACGATTAATTGTATATCGGTCTTCAGGCGGAGTATCAATCTGTTTTTGGAAAGAAAGATAACGAGAACCGGAAACTATTTCAAATTTCTCTTTTTTAATCTCTTCAAAAAATTGAGGAATCAATTCCGGTTCATGCTGTTCATCACAATCTAAGGTTAGGAGATACCGGTAATTATTATCCCGGGCAAAATTAATTCCATCGATCAAAGATTTGCCGTATCCTTCATTTTCTGAGTGGTTTATAATAATAAGTTTCCCTTTAAGTTTAGCACAAGAAGCAATCTCCTCAATAATATCTCTACTTTCATCAGTGGAGCCATCATTGATCACCAGCAGGTCTTCTGGTGAGTATTTTCTTATCTCTCTTAAAACATTAAAAATATGTTTTTGTTCATTATAGATAGGGACAAGAATAAGGCTTTCTGTTTTTGGCTGATTTTTTATCATATTGTTCATATAAAAGATTTTCCTAATAATATAATTTAATTGTATATCTTTATGTATTTGTTATTTAGTTAACTGGTTACTTGGTTAGCTAGTTAAAAAATTAAGACCAGTTCAATGTAGTGGCAAGGTGTGTCGTGTCTTCTTATATTAACCAATTAACAGTTTAAAATAATAAACAGGTGAGTCTACCCTCGTAAAAACGGGGAATACTTGTCCTGTTTTAGGTACACTTCATCATTGTAGCCTTATTTCTGAATTCTGATTTTCTTAACGCGATACTCGATACGCAATACGCGATACTAGTTTAGATTTCTCCCACTACTGCCCGGGCGATAGAGAAGGAGTGGTCATTTATTCTTTTAAGGATGTTGATTAGATCCAAATGAACTCCGCTGGTCTTTTGGGAAAGCTCTATCCCCACATTTAATCGGTTGATATGAGTCTTGCGCAAAGTTATTTCCAAGGAATCGATGTATTCTTTCTGGTCGATTACTTTTTGAGCCATTCTCTGGTCCTGGAGGGCAAAAGCCCCGATAGCATTTCGAAGATTGTTATAAACTTCTTGATGCATATTTTTGATTTCTTCTACACCTTTTTCAGAAAATATCAGACTGTGGTCTATCTTTTTTTCCACCAAAGGAATCAGATTTTTATCTATTAAATCTCCAATATGTTCCAGGTCATCAACAATATACAATAATCTAAATACTTCTTTAGAATGTTCCTCAGAGAGGGTTTCAAAACTTATCTTGGTTAAATATTTAGTTATCTCTCGAGAGAGATTATCCACAATCATATCTTTTGCGCTTATCTTATCCAGTAGTCTTTCATCATTATCGATAAATACTTGCATAACACCTAATACCATCTCTTCCACAGCATTAGAAATCCGCAATATCTCTTTGCTGGCAAGATAGAAGGCGATTTCCGGTGTTTTAAGAGCACCTAAATCTAAAAATTTTGGTTTTTGTAATGATTCTACTTCTTCTGTTTTGGGAATGATCTTTTCTAAAAATCTAGCAAACCCTTCAGTAAAAGGAAGAAAAATCAAGGCATTACCCACAATGATTAAGGCATGGGCATTAGCAATTTGTCGGGGCAAATTTACCGAAGACTTCTGTACCAGAAGAATTATAGAGGGAGTGAGCAAGAAAAATATGATAACTCCTACCAGTTTAAATAATAAGTTTGCTAAAGTTACTCTTTTTGCACTCTTGGAAGCTCCAATACCGGCAAAAAGGACGGTGGAGCAAGAGCCTAAATGCGAGCCCAAGATTATGGGTACTGCCAGGTTTAGCGAAATTAAACCTTGCATAGCCAGTGAAATAGTTAATCCCATAGTAGCGGTACTGCTCTGGATTAGACTGGTAACTAAGGTTGAAACTAGCAGAGCTAATAATGGAATATGTTCTAAATTAGTCAATGTTTCTTTAAAAAGGGCGTGGTCCTTAAGAGGGGAGACTGACTCAGACATTACTTTCATTCCCAAAAAGATAAAACCTACACCAAGTAAGATATTGCCTATAAATCTCTGTTTTCTCTTTCTCCCTAAAAGTTTCAGGCCAAAGCCAAGAATAATTATTAAAAGGGCATAATCTGAAACTTTAAAGGCGATTATTTGGGCAGCAAGAGTTGTCCCTATGCTGGTTCCCAGTAAGATACCAAGAGTCTGACTTATGCTCATGATCCCGGTATTTACCAGACTTACCAATAAAGTAGAAGCGGCGGTACTGCTCTGAATGGTAAAAGTAAGGGCAATACCGGTTAATAAAGCGATTAATTTATTCTTGGACAGGGTGCTTAGGATCTGCTTTAGTTTATTCCCGAAGGTACTCTTTAAGCCTTCGCTGGTAATTTGCATTCCGTATAAGAAAAGAGCCAGACCGCCAATTAATCCCATCACCACAAAAAACATATTATTCTCCCTCTTTATATGTATTTCCCAAATGAAATTCTAAATATATTTTATAGAAAAACCTAAATTAAACAAAATAACTTGATTGAATAGGAATTTCTTTTTTCGTAAAACCCCTAATTAGTATATGGTATATAGCGAAAAGTGCAAGACGCAAAGTCATAGCTTAAAATTTAAATATATTGTTTTATCTATTGAGCTTCATCTTTTTTCTCTAATATACTATATAGCAAAAATGAAAAGATAAAGAAACAAAAACAAAACTTATAATTTAATACTGAAAAAGAAGTTTTGAATTTTAAATTATGGCTTTCCGCTTTAAACTTTTAATTTAATTAGGACAAATTTTATTAATCCAAAACTATACGCTAAACGCTGTACGCTCCACGCTAGGTTTATTCAATAACGACTAGTTTATTTCAGTTTTTTATATAATACCTCGAAAGGATAAATTTGTAAATTTTTTATTGTAAATTATAGTTCTGTATGATATTATAATAAAAAATTAAATCTAAATGGTAGAGATTTTAGAGAAAGCCATTTTATTAACCGGGGGTTAAACCCTTGTATCTGATTTTGGTCAGATATATCGTTAATGAAATGGTTTTTTTATTTATTATGCAACCAAGGAGAATATCAATGAAAGCAGATGTAGTAATTATAGGAGGAGGAGTAATTGGCACAGCCATTGCCCGAGAGCTATCCAGATATACTCTTAATATAATTCTAATAGAAAAAGAAGACGATGTGGCAATGGGGACGAGCAAGGGAAATTCCGGGATTATTCATGCCGGCTATAACGCTAATTTTAGAACCCTAAAAGGAAGATTAAACATAGAAAGCAATCCCATATTTGATAAATTATGTCAGGACTTAAAAGTGCGCTTTAAGAGAATAGGCTCATTAGTTGTATGCTTTACCCAAGAAGATTTTAATAAATTGAAAGAGTTAAAAGAAAATGGAGAGAAGAACGGAATTAAAAATTTAGAAATAATTAGAGGTCCTAAATTATTTGAATTAGAGCCTAATTTAAATCCCCAAACGAAATATGCCCTTTATGCCCCTTCTGCCGGGATCATTTCCCCTTATAAGTTTACTATCGCCCTGGCTGATAATGCAGTGATAAACGGGGTTAAAGTATTACTGGAGACAGAAGCAAAAGATATCAGAATTGAAGAAAAGCAAGTTTATGGTGTAGTTACTGACCGGGGTTTAATCGAAACAAGAGTGATAATAAATGCTGCCGGATTGCATGCTGATGAGATAGCCAAAACTGCTGGAGACGATTTTAAGATAAGTCCTTTAAAAGGTGAATACCAACTGTTTGACAAACAGTGGGGGAAGATGGTGAATCATATTCTTTTCCCTATCCCTACCAAACTATCTAAAGGAATTTTGGTGACTCCTACAGTTCATGATAATCTCTTAATCGGTCCTAACTCTTATCAAGTCGAGGAAAAGGATGACCTGTCTACTACCAAGGCTGGGATAAAGGAAGTATATGAGGGAGCCAGAAAATTAGTTCCTCATCTTCCCCATCAAGACCTGATAAACTCTTTTGCCGGCTTAAGAGCAGATATTGAAGGGAGAGATGATTTTATTATAGAGGCCTCTAAAAAGATTAGAGGATTTATTAATGTGGCAGGCATTGAATCACCCGGCTTAAGTTCCGCCCCGGCTATTGCCGAGATGGTCAGTGGCATTTTAAAAGAAGTGGTTAAAGAAATTTCTCCCCAGTTAGAATTAAATTACAAGGATAGTTTTATAGAAGCCCTGCCTGAGCAGCCGAAATTTGCAGATTATTTAGAAAAGACAGACGAATGGCAGGAGATAGTAGAAAAAGATGCTGATTACGGAGAGATTATCTGCAGGTGTGAAAAAGTAAGTAAAGGAGAGATGCTCAGGGCTATCCATCAACCGGTGCCGGCCAGAAGTCTGGATGCCATCAAAAGAAGGGTCAGGGCAGGGATGGGCCGATGCCAGGGAGGTTTTTGCAGTCCCAAAGTTTTAAAAATTCTATCGGAAGAATTAAAGATCTCTCCTTTAAGAATAACTAAAAAAGGAAA
>DAOUTX010000140.1 GCA_030668465.1 Atribacterota bacterium
AAGTTTTCTTACCCAAATCTCCGGTATTAAACCAACCATCTTTGATAACTTCCTTGGTCTTTTCCTCATTTTTGTAGTAGCCTTTCATAACCATAGGACCTTTAGTTAGTACAATACCTATTTCACCATTAGGTAATTCTTTATCGTAATTATCTTTATCCACAATCTTTATCTCTACTTCTGGTAGGGGAGGCCCAACGGTGAACATAATGTAATTTTCCGGGTTTCTTGCGGTTAGAACCGGAGAGGTTTCAGTTAGTCCATAACCTTCACAGACCATAATTCCAACTGCATTAAAAAATACATCTACGGTTTCAAGAAGTGCCCCTCCTGCACTTATAGCAAATCTTAATTCTCCTCCGGTTACCTCTCTAATTTTATCAAATACTAATTTATCGGCAAGTCGGTATTTCCAGCCTAAACTCTTAACTGTTTTTTTAGCTTGGGTTATTTCTTCAGAGGTATAATCAGCTCGATCGAATAAAGGCAGAGTATTATTAAGAATTCCTTCTGCCTTTTTATATTTTTCGCCGACACCAATAGCCCAATTAAATATAGTTTTTTTAAGCTTGCTTCCTTTTTTAGCTTTATCTATAACCCCTTTATATACACTTTCCCATATACGGGGAACACTACAAAGAATAGTAGGTTTTTCTGCTTTAAGGTCTGGAAGAAGGACCTGTTTAAAAGGTTTACTATAGGCGGTTGAGGCTCCTGTACTCAAGGCAATATACTCCGCTATTCGTTCAAAGATATGCCAGGAAGGTAGGATTGACAACCATCTGTCCTCTTTATTAAGCCTTTGTGTCGGTGGAGTTACTCTTATATTATGTATAAAATTAGAATTGGTAAGCATAACCCCTTTAGGGTCAGCGGTAGTTCCGGAAGTATAAATTATAGTAACCAGATCTTCGGACAGAGCAGTTTTAGATATTTCTGAAAACCTGGTATCTCCTTTGGCTAATAATTTTTCACCAAGCTTATTTATTTCATCAAAGGAGAAGATAGAATGAGAATGTTTTTTATTGTATTCTTTTTCCAGCGTTACTACCCTATTTAATGATTCATTCTTTGCAGAACCAGCGGTATCTTTAGAGCCGACGCTTTTTAATATACCTTCAATATTTTTTTCTAAATATTTTTCTAAGAATATTTTAACTTTTGCCGACAAAAAGATATATTTATTTTTATTTTTTATTAATAATTCTACTTCAGTCTTGAATTTTTCACTTATTTCTCCGTTTTCTTCGAAGTTAGTTGGGATAGTCCATTTCGGAGCATCTTCTTTTTCGGAGAACATCTTGATTTTGTCATAGAGGATGATGTTTTTTATCTTGGGTAGGTCTTTGGCTATTTTATAAAAGTTTACAAATTGCTTTTCTCCTTCCAGAATAGTTGCTTGAGCCTCAGAATGGTTGAGCTTAAAGGAGATATCTTGAGATGAACTATTCCCGCTGCAAGGGACATCTACAGCTCTTAGGCCTATAATTGCCATATTAGCTATAATCCATTCAAAGCGATTATCACTGACCAGTCCTACATGATCTAATTTTTTTATTCCGATACCAAGCAGCCCTGTCCCAAATTTTTCCACTTTATTATAGAATTCCTTATAAGTAATTGGTGCAAATTTTCCATCTTTTTTTACTTTAAAAGCAGTTCTATCACCGTATAAATTGACACTGTTTCTTAGCATTTCATTTAGTGTTTGTAATTTCATAAAAATATCCCTCCCTATAATCTTTATTAAATAACTGTTAGTTAATATTAATAGCAGTTATTAACACCAAGTATATATATAAATTTTAAAAAAGTCAAATTATTAAACTATAGTATCGGGTATTAAATTAGTCGTTAGTGAATGGTGAATATAACCTAGCGTGGAGCGTACAGCAATTCAAAACTCAAAACTTTTTCTCTTGTATTGCGTATTACTTGTTACGGGTGGGTTTTCCTTTTTTTTCATTCTGCCTCCTGAATTCTGTCTCCTGACTTCTATTTGTTTTACGAGATACGATTCACGAGATGCGAGATACTTATTAGGGATTACGGAAAAAGGGAATTCCTATACAATCGAGTTAAAAATTGAAAAGGAGAAAGAGAAGATAGAAAAAAGATACCTTATTTTGTCGAAATAAAAAAATTATTTTAAAAAAAATTAATTAAAAAGAAGGATTTTTTTAAATAATGTAGAATAAAATATAAAGAAGTTAATTAAAAAGATAAAATATTCGTTATTTTTATAAATTCTTTTCTATATTTTAAAAAATTATGATATAATTATATAATAATATTTTGCAAAAAAAATTCACTTTTATTCATTTAGGGAGATAGGCTTCGTGCGGGTAATTTCTGTTGCTAATCAAAAGGGTGGAGTAGCAAAAACTACTACTACCATAAATTTAGGAGCAAGCTTAGCATCATTGGGGAGAAAAGTGTTATTAATTGATTTAGACCCTCAAGCTCACACTACTTTGGGATTAGGCTTTGAACCGGATAATATATCTAAAACTGTATTAAATGTTTTAGAACCTCATCGCTCTCAGAATAAATTAAAATTAGAAGAAGTAATAATGAAATTAAAGATGGATAGCGAAAATAATTTATTTTTAGCTCCTTCTAATATTGATTTTGCCAGCGCAGAGTATAAACTTATTGACCAAATAGGTAGAGAAGATTTTTTAAGTACGAGCATCAGAGAGTGCGAAGTCCCTTTTGATTATATGCTTATTGATTGTCCTCCTTCTTTAGGGATCCTGACTGTAAATGCCTTAAAAGCTTGCGATGAAGTCATTATCCCTATGCAGCCACATTATTTTGCTCTCAGGGGCATAGAAGAGTTTATAGAGACAACCGAGATCGTGCGGAAGAATTTAAACCATTCTTTAAAAATAAATATTTTAATTACCATAGCTGACACAAGAAGTAATTTAGCCAAGGAAGTTATAGCTGAAATAAAACAATATTTTAGTAATAGGTTATTTAAAACGATAATAAGAAAAAATATTACTTTAGTAGAGGCCAGCAGTCAGGGTACGCCGGCTCTACATTATAGCCCCAATTCTCACGGGGCTGTTGATTATTATAAATTAGCTCAAGAGGTGATATCTTTTGAAAAAGAAGAGATTAGTGCGGGGATTCAGTAAAATCATAGATTATAAAGAAGAATTAATTAGGGATACATCAGGGGGGATTAATGAAAGGGTAGAAATTCAGAACAAGGAAGAAGATGAATTTCTTAGTAGACCTGTAAGCCCTCCCCAAAAAGAAGTAGATAAATTTGTAAATATTAAAGTAGTTGGCATTGGAGGAGGAGGGAATAATGCAATTCGGGAAATGAATCTACAGGGGATGAGTAATCTCAATCTAATTGCTATAAATACGGATTTTCAAGCCCTATCCTTATCCCAAGCTGGACAAAAGATTCAAATTGGTAAATCTCTAACCAATGGTTTAGGAACAGGAGGCAATCCCGAATTAGGTAAGAAAGCAGCCGAAGAAGATAAAGATAAAATTTCTAAGGCCATGGAAAATGCAGATATAGTTTTTATTACAGCCGGTATGGGAGGAGGAACAGGAAGTGGAGTTGCTTCAGTTGCGGCAAAGATAGCAAAACAACATGGCATTCTAACCATAGGCGTAGTAACTAAACCCTTCGCTTTCGAAGGTAAAAAGAGAAAAATACAAGCAGAAGCTGGAATAGAAGAATTAAAAAATGAAGTAGATGCTTTAATTAC
>DAOUTX010000119.1 GCA_030668465.1 Atribacterota bacterium
CCAGACCTAATTCAGTATTCTGGATAATATTAGATTTGGTTTTATCTTTTTTTAAACTTTCCTCTAATTTCTTTACTACTTTTTCTATATCTTCCTGGTTATCCATGTCGATAAAATCGATTATGATAATCCCTCCAATATCCCGTAACCTTAACTGAAGTCCTATCTCCTCAGCCGCTTGCAAATTGGTCTTCAAAATGGTTTTACTCATATCTTTTTTACCAACAAATTTACCGGTGTTTACATCGATTACCGTTAAAGCCTCCGCCTGGTCAAAAACCAAATATCCTCCGCACCTAAGCCATATCTTTTTTTGTAGGCCTTTGTTGATTTCTTTTTCAATATTATATTCCTCAAATATGGGCTTTTCTCCCTTATAAAAGGATACCCGGGGCTCTAATTCTGATAAAGATAGGGTCTTTAAAAACTTCAGTATATTTTTGTATTCATTTTTAGAATTCACTAAAATTTCTTCTGCTTCTTCGGTAAGCAAATCTCGAATAATCCGATAATTGAGAGTCAGATCCTCATGTAGTAACATAGAAGCTTTTACTTTCTTTCCTTTACTTCTAATCTTTTTCCATAATCTAGTTAAAAAATCCAGATCGGGCAAAAAATCCTCTAACTCTTTACCCCAGGCCGCAGTTCGAATAATCAATCCTGCATTCTTCGGTTTTATCTGTTGAACGATTTTTTTTAACCTTTCTCTTTCTTTTTCTTCTTCAATCCGATGTGAAATGCCAACATTTGTGCTGTTGGGCATTAAAACTAAATATCTACCCGGAAGACTAATATTAGTGGTTACTCTCGCACCTTTAGGTGGTATAGCCTCTTTTACTACTTGTACTATTATCTCCTGGCCAACTTTAATTTTGTCCAAAACAGTTTTGGAAGTAGAATCAGAATCGTTTTTCGTAACCGCCTCTATATCTTTATCCTGATCATCTGTAGCTTTATCTATATGCAAAAAAGCGTTTTTCTCGATTCCAATATCTACAAATGCTGCCTCTATTCCAGGTAGAACATTAGTTACTCTACCTTTATATATATTACCTACAATCTTATCATCTTCAATTCTCTCAATGTGGATTTCTACCAACCTGCCAACCTCGATTACGGCCACCCTCTCTTCGGTTAGCCCCACATCAATAATTACTTTTTTATTCATTAAAAACTCCTGTTTTTATTTTAAATAGTTAATCGGTCTACCAGTCTTCCAGTCACTCGGTATTCCCACCAATCTAGTCGTTAGTGAATATTCGTTAGTATCTCGAATCACGTAACTAACTTATATACTAAATGCCAAATTCTATATAATCTTATCACTTCTGTTTTTTAGATTCTGGCTTCTGAATACTGGCTTCTGACTTCTATTTCTTCCCTTCTTCGCTATATACTATATACTACATGCTACATACTATTTTAGGTTTCTTTCTTCTCTTTTCTTAACCAGTAAACCAGGTAACTAATTAACCAACTAACTAAATTCGTTCCTGTATATTTTACTCTAAATAATCTCATTAGTAAAGACAACAAAATTTAAACTTAATATTTAAAATAGTATTTTAGAAATTTAATAAAATCAATTTTTATTTATCTTTTTGTTTGATACTTAAAGAACCTCTTTACATTTTATATACAATCCGTCCCGACAGAGTTGTTGGATATCAAAGTTATTATCAGAATTAGAAATCCATGCCCTGGCCACATATCGGGGATTTAAATTTCCCTGCTGTCCTATCCTAAGCTCCAAGCCAAGCTCTAAAGTCTGTTTTTTAAATTTTTTTACTGATATATCTAGAATCGAAGGTCTTATATCAACCATTTTAATCCCATTTTTAGTCTGCTTTTCTACGGTGATTTTGTCCAAATTTAAAAATCTTTTATTGTTTTTTTCTACCTCTTGCCTCAGCTTTCTTAATCCATCTTCTTGATTTTTAGCTGCTGAATCTAACAGTACTTCCTTTATTTTCAGGGTGATAATATAAGAAGCTTTATCAATTATTTTGACTAAAGAATCGGCAGAAGAAGGGATTGTTTTGACTTGTAATATTCTTAATCCTTGAGGTAAAATTAGATTTAACCTTTCTGCTAACTCCTCGACTTTTATCTCCTCTTTTAGCCGGATATCTAAATATTCAGAGGAGCTGCTGATTCCTAAAGGTAAAGGGGGACCGAAAGATATCCTAAACCGGGGATTAAATCCGTCGGATATAACTACCGGAATATTTGCTCTCCTTAGAGCACGGGTAAAAGCCTGGGCTAGATTTAAATGGGAAACATAGGTAATGGGTCCTTCTTTACAATATTTTACTCTGACTAATTGTTCCAAATAAAAAACTCTCCTTTTATTCAATCTATCAATTAGCAAATTCGTATCTCGTTAACTGGTTAGTTAATTAGTTGAGAAATTAATATCAAACCAACCAATTATTTAATGAATTATCCGTAAACCGATTTTTCTTTTCTAAAAACTAAAAACCAAAAACCGTGAACTCGTTATCTTGCATCTCGCATCTTGCAATTTTTTTTTGTATTTTTCCCACACTTATTCCTTGCACCCATGCGCTAAACACTGTACACTATACGCTAACTAGCGACTATTCACTATTCACTAACGACTAATCAATTGGCTAATTAGCCAATTGATTAACACACTCCGCACTCCGTACAATCCTCAAAACGACAATCGGGAGTTGTTTCTCCTCTTAAAGACTTCTTCTTCTCCTCAAGCAGATATTCTTTTTTAACTCCACAGGAGATATGGTCCCAGGGCAAAATCTCATCTTCTTCCCTCACTCTATTAGCATAAAATTCCATACTAAGCCCGCAATCATTAAAGGCCTGCTGCCAGGCTTCAAAATTAAACTGTTCTCTCCAGGCATCAAACTTACATCCCAGATAGTGAGCTTTTTCTAGTACTTCACCTAACCTTCTATCCCCTCGGGCAAAGACTGCCTCCAGATAAATTCGATTAATATCCGGGTAACTGAAAGAAATATTCCTCCAATTTAATCTATTCTTTAGATATTTTATTTTTTCAGACAATATTACTCTCTCTTGTTGGGCTCCCCATTGAAAAGGAGTATGAGGTTTTGGCACAAAAGCAGATACACTAATATTTATATTTATCTTCCTTCCGGTTATTTCTCTCCCCATGTGATCAACTTTACTAACCAGCCTCACTATCCCTTCCACATCTTCTTCAGTCTCAGTGGGCAAACCGACCATAAAATAAAGTTTTATCTTCCTCCACCCTCCCTTAAAAGCTGCTCTTACCGAAGAATACAGGTCCTCTTCCAGAACATTTTTATTTATCACATCCCTTAACCTTTGAGTTCCTACCTCCGGGGCAAGGGTAAGACCGGTCTTCCTTACTCTTTGAACCTGTTGGGCTAAAGCGACAGAAAAAGAATCTATCCTTAAAGAAGGCAGAGAAACCCCCACACCTTTTTCTTTAAATCGGTCTATTAATTTGGTAATCAAGCTCTTTATTTCACTATAATCGCTCGAACTTAAGGAGGACAAGGATATCTCCTCGTATCCGGTATGGGCAAGAATTTCGTCAGCCAATCCAATTAAAGTATCGACTGATTTTTCCCTTACCGGGCGGTAAATCATCCCCGCCTGACAAAAGCGGCATCCCCGGGTACACCCCCGAAAAATTTCCAGGGTAATTCTATCGTGAACTACATCGATATTGGGAACAATGGGAAAAAGAGGATATGCTACTTTATCAAAATCAGAAATAATCTGCTTTTTAATTACTGAATAACACGTTTCTTTTTTAGGAGTAACCGATTTAATCCTTCCGTCTTTAAAATAAGTTATTTCATAGAAGGACGGAACATAAATCCCTTTTATCCGGGTTAATTCTTCTAAAAGCTTTACTCGGCTCTGTTTTTTATCTTTCCATTTCTTATAAACTTCTATAATTTCGCCGACAATCTCTTCCCCTTCTCCGATTACAAATAAATCGATAAAACGGGATAAAGGTTCCGGGTTAAAAGCACAGGGACCACCGGCAATAATTAGGGGGTCATCTTCCTTTCTCTCTTCCGACCTTAAAGGTATATACCCAAGTTCGAAAAAATTTAGGATATTGGAATAACCTAATTCATGTTGGATAGTAAATCCAACTATATCAAAAGAATTTAAAGGTCTATAGGTCTCTAAAGAAAAAGCAGGTATCTGTCGTTCTCTCAACAGTACTTCCATGTCCGTCGCCGGTGAAAAAACTCGCTCAGCCAGAGCATCATCTCTCTTGTTAATAATGTCGTACAGAATTTTAAATCCCAAATAACTCATCCCGATCTCGTATAAATCAGGAAAGGCTAAGGCAATTTTAACTGTAGATGCATCCTCTTCTTTTACTATTTCATTAAATTCTTTACCAGTATACCTCC
>DAOUTX010000199.1 GCA_030668465.1 Atribacterota bacterium
AGAAGTAATTAAGGCTGGTGCCACCATAATAAATGTGCCTGATACAGTAGGATATGCCCAACCAGAGGAATTTGGCAGGTTAATAAAAGATATTAAAGAAAATGTCTCTAATATTGAAAAGGCAGTCATTAGTGTTCATTGTCATAATGATTTGGGATTAGCTGTGGCTAATTCTTTAGAAGCAATAAAAAATGGGGCTACTCAAATAGAGTGTACTATAAACGGGATTGGTGAAAGGGCAGGGAATGCTTCTTTAGAAGAGATTGTTATGACTCTTCAAACCAGGAGGGATATTTATCACAAAGTTACACGGATTAATTCCACGCAAATATACCATATTAGTAGATTGGTTAGTAAATTAACTGGCTTTATGGTTCAGCCTAATAAAGCGATAGTAGGGAAAAATGCTTTTGCCCACGAGGCAGGTATCCATCAAGCCGGGGTATTAAAAGAGCGTACTACTTATGAAATTATGACCCCTCAATCAGTAGGTTTGGATGGCAATAGTTTGGTTTTAGGAAAACATTCAGGGCGGCACGCCCTTAAGGATAAGTTAGAAGAGATGGGTTATACTTTAGATAAAGAAAAATTAAATGAAGTATTTGAAAAATTTAAGAGACTGGCAGATAAAAAGAAAGAGATTTTTATTGAAGATTTAGAGGCAATTGTATCTGAAGAGATAATGAGTAAAATCCCAGAGACCTTTAAATTGGAATATTTTCATATAAATACCGGTAATAATACTTTACCAACCGCGACAGTAAGATTATTATACCAGGATAAAAAATTTGAAGATGCGGCCTGTGGAGACGGCCCGATAGATGCTTCTTTTAAGGCAATAGATCGCATTACCAAATTTAAGGTAAAATTAGTAGATTACAATGTGCGAGCTTTAACTAAAGGAAAAGATGCTCAAGGAGAGGCGACCGTAAAGATAAAGGATGAGGAAGGAAATATCTTTACAGGTAGGAGTGCAAGTACTGATACTTTAGAGGCAAGCATAAGAGCTTATCTTAAGGCAGTAAATAGAATAGCTTATAATTCAGCTTCAGCTACTCATTGTTAGTTGGTTAGTTAGTTACCTGGTTAAAAAAATGCAAGAGAGAGAAAGAAGTAGGGGCGTATTGCATACGCTCTTTAAGTGAATTGCAAATAATTATGTTGGGGTACGATGTATCGTGCCTTTACAAAATCATAAAAACTGTAGTGGTGTCATAGGTGGATAAATCCACCTCTACAATAACTAAAAATTTTATAGGGTAGTGGTCCAATTAATTAAACTATACGCTAAACGCTACCCGCTATACGCTATAGTATTCACTAACGACTAATATAAAGGGAAGTGGTTAAAATGAACAGGAAAATAGAAATAATGGATACTACTTTAAGAGACGGAGAACAAATGAAGGGTGTGAGTTATTCTCCCCAGGAGAAATTAACTATTGCCAAGATTTTACTGGAAGATGTAAAGGTAGATAGAATTGAAATTGCCAGTGCTAAAGTGAGCAAAGGAGAAGAACAATCTGTGGCCGAAATAATCGATTGGGCTAAAAAGGTGAGATGTGTAGAGAAGATAGAAATTTTGGGATTTGTAGACAAGACAGAATCGGTCGATTGGATCTATAATTTTGGCGGAAAAGTAATGAATATCCTTAGCAAAGGGTCAATGAATCACCTAAAAAATCAACTAAGAAAGACCAAAGAACAGCATGCTCAAGACATAAAAGAAACTGTTGCATATGCTAATAAAAAGGGAATTACTTGTAATATATATTTGGAAGATTGGTCTCAGGGAATGATTAATTCCCGAGATTACGTTTATTATCTTTTAAATAGTCTTCAAGGAGAACCGATAAAACGCTTTATGTTACCGGATACACTTGGAATCCTTCATTCTTCCCAAGTTTATGAATTTATTAAAGAGATTTTAGCAAGATATCCCAATCTTCATTTTGATTTTCATGCCCACAATGATTATGGCTTAGCTACAGCAAATACTTTGATAGCCGTAGAAGCAGGAATAAAAGGAGTACATTGCACAGTTAATGGTATGGGAGAACGTACAGGAAATGCTCCCTTAGAAGAAGTGGTGGTTGGACTTCACGATTTTCTTAAAATTAAAACAGGAATTGAAGAAAAACACCTATTTCATCTTAGTAAAACAGTTGAAGTCTTTTCTGGTCAGCGACTATCTTTTAACAAACCTATATGTGGTTCTAACGTCTTTACACAGACCGCTGGGATTCATGCAGATGGAGATAAAAAGGGTAATCTTTACGTTACCTCTCTTTTTCCCGAACGATTTAACCGTAAGAGACAATATTCTTTGGGTAAATTAAGTGGAAAATCTAATTTAGAATATAATTTAGAGGAAATTGACATTGAACTTACTAAAGCACAAAAAAAACGTGTGTTGGAGAGAATTATTGAACTTGGCGATAAAAAAGAAACTATTACAGCGGGGGATTTACCTTATATTATTTCAGATGTTTTGGAAACACCTCAAGAAAAGACCTTTAGAT
>DAOUTX010000068.1 GCA_030668465.1 Atribacterota bacterium
GAGAAGGAGAAATTGCTGCTCAAAATGCTATTTTAGAATTAAAGAAAAAATTGAAGAGGGTAAAGCCAAACTGGTGGAAAAGATTATTTTACTGAAGTTTCTTTATCTTTCTTTTCTTTGATCTTAGAGTCTGGTTTTTTGGAAATTTCTTTCTTTTCTTGCCCTTCTATTGAGGAAGCAGCTAATCTTTTCTTTTCCGATTTATAACTACCATTTCGATTATCTGTACTATAATATCCACTGCCCTTTAATATGAAGTTCCCATTTTTGCTTATTAATCTATAGACTTCTCCGTCACAACTTTTGCATTTTTCAATGGGATCTGCTGTAATGGATTGGAATTTTTCGAAAGCATTGTCACATTTTTTACATTTATATTCATATGTTGGCATAATTAAATTCTCCTTCTAACATATCTAACTGTATATTTTAAACAAATTTGTATTTTTGTCAAGATTTTTCTTCCGCTTGTTCCGTATTCTCGCGGTAGCAGGCAACAGGAATCTATTTCCTTTATGTTATTATAACTAAAAAATCTTTTATTTTTTGACCGTCAGAAAAAGATAAAGAAGGTAAGGAGCAGAAAAATTATTAAAATAATTTTATTACAAAAGAAGGATTTTTAAAAATTGGAATTCTTAAGGTTTATATGATAACATATAAAAGTTATTTAGAAAAATATATTTGAATTAATTACTCGGAAATATTTTTAATTTGTTTATGATTAATTTAAATGAATATCTAAAAAAGTTGAAAAAGGCAAACTATCCGAAAGGGCAGGACGCAAAGTTATGGGTCTAAAATATTTTATATTATGACTGCCAAAACTACCAACTTTTTATTTTTTTTGGAATATTTAAACAAACTTAAAAATTATTATTTATTTGTATCAGGAGATGAACCAAGTGGGAGATAGAGATAAAGATAAAGAGCGATTGCTAAACGAATTAATGGAATTACGCAAGAAGATTACTGAGTTAGAAGATATAAAAACCAGCCAAAAACAAACGGAGAAAAAATTAGCAAAATCTGAAGAAAGGTACCGTTTAATTGCTGAAAATACCAGTGATGTAATTACTTTAATTACTTTTAATTTACACCCAGTTTATACTTATATTAGTCCTTCCATTAAAGCGAATACCGGATACGAACCCGAAGAATTAATCGGTAAATCACCTTTTGATTTTATCCATCCTGACGACAAAAAGAAATTATTTCCAATATTAAAAAATTATGTCAATGCTAAGATAAAAAAACTCTTAACTGGCAAAGAATTACCTACCACTAAGAGAATTGAATTTCGCTTTAAAGATAAAGATGGAAATTGGCGCTATATTCAAAGTACTGGAAATATTGTAGGAAACCAGCTGCTTTATATCACTAGAGATATCACTAGTCAGAAGAAACTTGAGGAAGCTTTACGCAAGAGTCAACAAGAATTTGCCAGTCTATTTAAGAGTAGTCCCGAGGCTTTAGTCTATACAGATGAAAAAAGTAATATTTTAGATATAAACCCCCGATTTACTGAACTTTTTAGCTATGCTTTAGAAGAGATTAAAGGTAGAAATATCGACGATGGCATGGTTCATCCTTCTGATAAGATGGAAGAGGGAAAAAAGTTAACTGAAAAAGCCTTAAAGGGGTATTTTTATTGTGAAACCATTAGGAAGAAGAAAGACGGGACTTTTTTCCCAGTAGTTATATCTGGTTCTCAAGTTATAATTGATGGTCAGTTGAGGGGAATGATAACCTTATATCAAGATATTACCGAACGTCAAAATATGTTAAACAAATTAAAAAAGAGCAAAGAGAAATACCGCAATCTTTTTAAGAATATGCCCGGAACTTGCTATCGCACAGATAGAGAAGGAAATTTTATAATGATAAATCTAGAAGGAGTTAAATTATTTGGTTACAATTCTCTAAAGAATATCTTGGGGAAAAATATAGCTCAGCATTTCTACTTTACTACGGAAGAAAGAAAAAAGTATCTTAAAGAGTTAGAAAAGAATAAAGGAAGTCTTAAAGACTTTGAGCTAACTTTAAAAAAGAAAGATGGCACTCCTCTGATTATCTCTGATACCAGCCATTTCTATTACAATGAAGATGGGAATATTGCCGGAGTAGAAGGCATTTTTGTGGATATCACCGAACGTAAACAGAATGAAAAAATGCAAAGAGTTTTATATAAGATTTCCCAAGCTGCCAACTCTCCCATATCCTTAAAACAACTCTATAAAACTATCCACAAAGAACTGGGCACCATCATCGATACCACTAATTTCTATATCGCTCTTGTCGATGAAAAAGAAGATAATATCTACTTTCCTTACTATCAGGACGAAAAGGATGATAACTTCCCCATCCTTAACTTTAGTACTTCAAATAACCTTACTGCTTATGTTATAAAAACAGGAAAACCCCTTCTTAATGATAATAGTCAATATGAGGAAATGGTAGCTCAAGGAATATTAACCGCTATGGGCACTATTACTGATGAATCCATCTGGTTAGGAGTCCCCCTAAAGGTAGAAAATAAAGTAATCGGAGCCATGGCAGTTCAAAGCTTCACCAATCCTAACCTCTACTCCGAAAAAGATACTAAGCTCTTAGAATTCGTCTCCTCTCAGGTAGCTACAGCTATCGAGCGTAAAAGCTCTGAAGAGAAAATCAAACACCTAAGCTTCCACGATGCTCTAACCGGTCTTTACAATCGAGCTTACTTCAAAGAAGAACTGGAAAGGTACAACTTCCCCCGTTACTACCCTTTAAGTATAGTGATGCTCGATGTTAACGGCCTAAAAGTTATTAACGATACCTTCGGTCATCATGAAGGAGACCGACTCTTACAACACCTCTCACAGACCCTTACTTCCGTCTCCCGCCAAGGAGACATTCTGGCCCGTATCGGAGGAGATGAGTTTGCCATCCTTCTGCCTTCCACCACCTCCGAAGAGGCTCATAATTTCTGTGAGAGAATCAAGAAGGCCTGCCAGCAAGATAAGATAGAGCCCATCTACTTAAGATTAAATATCTCTTTAGGTCATACCACTCAGGAAGGAGAGTATAAAGATATAAACTCTCTCCTTAAGGCAGCTGACCGTAATATGTATCAGGATAAACTCTTCAACGGCAAGAGCAGAGAAAAACACTTCTTAGAGGCCTTCCGTATTGTCCTTGCCGAACGGGATCCCCATACCTCAGACCATGCCCAGAGACTCCAGGAGTTAGCCCTGTCTTTAGGTAAAAGGGTAGGGCTTAGCGAATATCAGTTAGGAAAATTAAAACTATTAGCCTTACTTCATGATATGGGTAAGATCGGCATCCCGGATAGTATCCTCTTTAAGACCTATATCCTAACCCCCTCCGAATGGAAGAAAATGAGAGAACACTCCCGTATAGGCTATCGTATGGCTAGGAACATCCCTGATTTTGCCCCCATTGCCCAGGAAATCCTCTATCACCATGAACACTGGGATGGTACCGGTTATCCGGAAGGTCTAAAAGGAGAAAAAATTCCCTTCCTTTCCCGAATCATTTCAATTGTTGATACCTATGATGTGATGCAATCCCGTCGTCCTTATAAAGGACCCATAAGCAAGACTAAAGCATTAAAAGAGATCAAAAGATGTGCCGGTACCCAGTTTGACCCTCAGCTGGTGGAGATATTCTTGAAGATAGTAAAAAATAATGCAAGTAGAGAAAAAAAATAGATTATTCCTTAAAGTTTTGATAACATTTTTTAATTACTTTCGCCTTTTTTGGAGTATATGTAATAAAATCTACCAATATGCCTATTAAAGGAGCAAAAACTATTAGTTATAAATTTTAGCAGGTAGTAAGATAAAGAAAAGAATAGCCTGAATTATTTTTACGCAATTCGCAATACACGATTCGCAATACGAATAAACTTCAATTCTTGATATTTAAACTTCTCTTTGATATATTAATGTACGTAGTATACTTTTCAAAATAAATAACTATCCTCGATAAACATAGAGAAAATTTCAAAAATTATTAAGAATTCATTTTAAAACATAGGAAACAATATGATAGAGTCAGCCTTTATGTACCTAACATTTTTTATTGCTGCAGGAATAAGTTCCATGATTGGCATAGGTGGCGGAGTACTTTATGTCCCCATTTTATTAGCCTTTGATTTTCCTTTTTATCAAGCTGCGGCAACCAGTCTATTTATAATAATAGCTTTGTCTCTTTCTGCTACCTTAGTTTATTATCGAGTTCAATTAGTAGATTGGAAGTTAGCTTTAACAATTGAACCTATAGTTGCTATCACCGCCCTTATAGGTGGATATTATTCTTCCTTTATTCAAATTAAGGGATTAAAAATATTATTTGCTTTGGTCCTGATTATTTCCGGATATTTTATGATAAAATCTATTAAAGAAATTCAAAATAAATTTATTAATAAGGAAAAATGGGGTTACTGGCTAAGAAAATTTGGAGAAGAAGAATATTCAGTTAATCTTTTAATCGGACTTCCACTCACTGCTCTGGTCGGTTTAGTAGCGGGTTTATTAGGAACTGGAGGAGGGGCAATAAAAGTTCCTTTAATGGTTTTATTGCTGGGAATCCCTATGAAGATTGCAGTGGGAACATCTTGTTTTATGGTAGGGATAACTGCTTTATTCGGTTTTTGGGGGCATTATTTTGCCGGACATTTTGAGCTTAAAATGGCTTTAATTCTGGCTTTAGTGGTTTTTACGGGAGCTCAAGTCGGTTCTCGGGTATCTATAAAAGTAGATAAAATTTTATTAAAAAAAATTTATGCTATATTTCTTTTTCTAATTTCTGCCTGGATGATGGCGAATGCGGTAAAATAATTAATAAAAAGAGGTAATCATTAATGAGGATTATTGGAATAATAGGATATAAGAAGAGTGGTAAAACCACTTTGACACTAAAACTATCTGATGAATTAATTAAAAGAGGCTATAAAGTAGCAGTAGTAAAACATATTAACGAAGACTTTGATCTGGCCAATTCGGATACTTCAAAATACAAAGAAGGTTTAGCCCAGGTAGCGGCAATTACTTCTAAAGAATCAGTAATTTTTTTAAAGAATAAAAAAAATTTAGAGGAGATTATAAAATATTTTGAAGCTGATATTATCTTAATAGAGGGTTTTAAAAAGGAAAAAACTTTTCCCAAAATTGTTTGCTTAAGAGAGGAAAGTGAAAAGATTGAATTATTTGATGGATTACAGCTTTGTACAGTAAGTTTTGTTTCTAAGGAGGTAAATCAGAAACTTTGTGACTTTAATATTTTAAATGATGAGGATATAAAAAAGATAACAGAAATAGCCATTAATAAATCATTTAAATTACCTAACTTGAATTGTGGGGAATGTGGATATCAAGATTGTTACGGTTTAGCTCAGGAAATTGTTAAAGGAAATAAGACTCCCGATGATTGTCCTTCTTTAGAACCTTCAACTTTGGTGAAAGTAAATGGGAAGATAATCTCGATGAATTCCTTTATAGCGAAAATTGTAAGAAACACTATTATCGGGCTTTTGTCTTCTCTGAAAGGTTTTACCAAAGGAGATATTGAGATAAAGATAAAACAAAAATAAAAACAGTATATCGTATTTCGTATATTGTATGCCGTATATCGTGAAGAGAAAGAACGAATAGCGTAGAGCGTATACATTATTACTTGGTTATCTGGTTGATGAATTAATATCAAACTAATTAACCAGTTAACTAAGTAACTATTTAACCAATGGGGAGGTGATTTTATCATGTCAGAAATTTTGACTCAGGCAAAACCAAATGATAAAAAAAAGGATAAAGAGGAAAAAATCTATGATGCCATAATAATCGGAGGTGGTCCTGCCGGCTTAACCGCAGGTATCTATCTTAGTCGCGCCAGAATGAATACTTTATTAATTGAAAAAGCCCTTCCTGGTGGACAGGCAACCCTTACTGAGATTATTGAAAATTATCCTGGCTTTCCCCTTGGCATTGCAGGTCCTGAATTAATGCAAAGAATGGAGGAGCAGGCTGTAGGATTTGGCCTAAAAATAGAATATGGGGAAGTAGAAGAAATTAAGATAAAAGAAGACAAAGAAGATAAGGTAAGAATAGTAAAAATTAATAATAAAGAACATAAAACTCTAACTATTATTTTGGCTTCCGGAGCAGAAGCGAGTAAATTAGAAGTCCCCGGAGAA
>DAOUTX010000208.1 GCA_030668465.1 Atribacterota bacterium
CCTGCAGCTACACTTCCCACTAAAGGCACTTTATCAGTCTGGGGTATAATTTTAATGGCTCGAGATCTCTCCTTCTCTCGGTGGATATAACCTTTCTTTTCCAGGATGGTAAGATATTTATGGGCAGTAGCGGAAGAAGTTACTCCTACGGCTTTACAGATTTCCCGAACAGTGGGCGGATAGCCTTTCTCTCTGATATTTTTTTGAATCAGCTCCAGGGTTTTTTTATAGTTTGGGTCAAGGGAATCTTTTTTAAACATGCTTGGCCTCCTTTAAAAAATTCATATAATAATTTGCTATAATTATTATATTAGCACAATTTATTTATTATCATGTTTGTATTATAAGATAAACGTATGTTCATTGTCAAGTTTTTTATGGTAAAACTTTTAATCGGGTTTCGAAATTTAAATTCTTTTTGCTTTTTATTTGACAAAAATATTTTTTTACATTATAATCGCTACTAATGTAATAGTAATGGTAGTAATTACACAAATAATCCTCAAGAAGGTTATGTAATTCTTGAAGAAAGTATGAGCTTTGTGGGATATATAATAACCCTTCTGTTTGTTCCCGAGCTTCTACGTGTACAGCTAGAGATATATGGAAAAATTAAAATAATATAAACAAAAAATATCGAAATTTAAATTCTTGACAATTACAGGAACATATGATAGGTTTATCATACAAAATCTTAATTGCATATTTCACTATAAAAAATTATTAATTATTCTGATTAATAGGATTGAAGGGGAACATTATATACAATGAATACTAAATCAATAAATAATAAATCAAATGATGTAAGTCGAAAAAAGTTTTATTTGGCTTTAACTTTTATCTTGCTTTCATTGTTTTTCGTAATTTTTGTAAGCCAAATTTCTTCCCCTTATGCAATTAATTCTTTTGCCGCCAGCACTCCCAGTTCGGTTAATTATCCGGTTTACTTAGCCTATTTTTACGAAGCAGGGTGTCATGATTGTGACGAAGTCAAGATTGTATTAAAAGATATTTCTGCAAAATATCCTGAAAATTTAATCTTAAAAAGTTTTGATATATCTTTGTCTGAGAATGTAGAATTAGCCGAAGCATTAGGCGAATTATATCAGATGCCTGAAGAGGAAAGGCTTTTAGTTCCGGTTATATTTTTCGGAGATGATTACCTTTTTAGAAATGCTATTACCTTTGATAATTTAGACGAATTAATTCAAAAGTATTCAACCGCAGAAACTATCGCTCCCTGGGAAAAAGTTAAGGAAAAAGACCTTACTGCTCAAGATAGATTGATAGCTCGTTTTCAGTCCTTCGGTCTGGCTGCAGTAACAGTGAGTGGTTTGCTTGATGGCATAAATCCCTGTGCTTTTGCCTCCATCATATTTTTTATCTCTTATCTTACTTTGATCAACCGAAAAGGAAGGGAAATTCTCTGGGTAGGAGGAATTTTTACACTATCTGTCTTTCTGACCTATTTCTTAATTGGAACCGGGGCCTTAAAGATGATTACTTCTTTATCCTTTTTACCCTTAGCCCGAAAGATATTCGTTCTGGTTACCGCTGTCCTTGCCTTAATTTTAGGGGTGGTCAGTCTATATGACTATCTCCAATTCAAGAAAAAAGGGACCACTAAAGATGCCAAACTCCAATTGCCCTCATTTTTAAAGAATATGATTCATTCTGCTATTCGTAAGAATGTGAGGCTGAGTAATTATATCTTAATGGCTGCAGTAACTGGCTTTATAGTTTCTCTTTTAGAGTTAGCCTGTACGGGTCAGGTTTATCTTCCTACTATTATGTTTATCAGCACCATTCCTGATTTAAAGGCTAATGCTTTATTTTATCTCTTGTTCTATAATCTGATGTTTGTAGTGCCTTTAGTCCTGGTCTTTTCTTTTACTTACTGGGGGACTACTTCAGCACAGTGGGCTACCCTTACTAATAAGAATTTTGGGAAAATCAAAATGGCGATGACCCTGCTATTTTTTGGATTGGCCGGGCTGCTGTTTTATAGCGGAATTTTTTACTAAAAACCGTGAATTTGTAACTTGTATTTAATACTAACGTATTATTGAATAGATAGGCGGGCTTGCCCTACTGACGACGAAGGGATATACTGGTAAATTGATAATTAGTAATTAGTGATGAGTAATAAGTGACAAGTTTCGAGTTGCTTGGTTTTTGGTTTTTGTTATTGATTCCCAAGAAGTAGTGTTGTATTGCTTGCTGTATTGAATGGTAGACTGGCAGACCGGTAAACTGGTTAACTAATTTAATTGGCCAATTGGCGAATTAAAAGAGAGGTGTTTTAAAATAATTTTTTGGTTAAGGAATAAAAAGAATAATCTTTTAGCTGCTCTATTAATAATTGCTTTTTTGGTTTCTTTTTACTCGTCTGCCTTTTCTTCATCTTTTAGAAAAGGTTTCCCTGCCCC
>DAOUTX010000143.1 GCA_030668465.1 Atribacterota bacterium
AGAAACCATTTGCTGTTGCTTTAACCGTAAGCTCTTCAATTCAAGGACCTATAATTCCACCAAGCATTCCATTGGTGTTAGTAGGCGCTGTAACAGGAACCTCAATTGGTGGTTTGCTTGTTGGAGGACTTATACCCGGCATCTTAATAGGACTATCGCAATGTTTAGCTGTATTCATAATTGCAAAAAAAAGGAAATTCCCCAGGTTTATAGTAAATTTAAGCTTTATAGAAGCGGTTAAACTAGTGCTAAGCACCATACCCTTTCTCTTGATGCCTGTAATAATTTTAGGAGGTATAATTGGAGGAATATTTACCCCCACAGAAGCTTCTGCTGTTGCAATTTTTTATGGATTATTTTTAATCATAGTTTATAAGGGAAAAAATATTCAAATAAAACCGCTTATTGAGATTATTAAAAGGGCCGGTGTTATTTCGGCTACAATTCTTATGCTTTCGGCAGCTTCAAATGTTTTTGGATGGATCCTTGCCACAGAAAATATTCCTCAAAGATTTGCAGATATATTATTTTCTATCACTAAAAATCCCTATGGAGTACTGTTAATTATTAACATTTTCCTTCTTTTTTGGGGTATGTTTATGGATAGCTTGCCAGCTATTCTTATTATCATTCCTATACTTTTACCCCTTGCTGAAACTCTGGGAATTCACCCAATTCATTTTGGGGTTGTAGTAACTTATAATTTGATGATTGGTCTTATTACACCTCCATATGGTGCAGCTCTTTTTACAGGATGTATGATTAGTGATTTACCAATGGAAAAAATTGTAGGAGAAATGATACCATTTTTAATAGTAAACATTGTTGTTTTATTAATAATTACTTATATTCCGGTTATCGTTATGTGGTTGCCTACTCTATTTAGATTAATTACTTAAACAATTATATGTTTTAGATATTCTATTTGAGATAAATAATGAAAGGAGTAAGTTTTGGCTAATAATAATATTGTGTGGGTTGATTTTAATACAATGGAGAGTTTTATAATTGATGTGTTTAAAGAACTGGGGATCTCCGAAGATGATGCGAAAATTTGTGCAAATGTTCTTATTACAGCCGATAAAAGAGGAATAGATTCTCACGGCATTGCCCGTTTAAAGCCATTGTATTACGATCGTATTAAATCTGGGCTTTTATCACCAAAAACAAATGTAGAAATTGTTAGAGAAGGCCCTACAACTGCAGTTATTGATGGTCATAATGGGATGGGGCAAGTGATTGCAAAAAAATCTATGACTTTAGCTATAAAAAAAGCAAGTAAATATGGTTTAGGAATGGTAGCGGTAAGAAATTCTGCTCATTATGGAATTGCTGGTTATTATTCATTAATGGCAATTGAAGAAAATATGATGGGAATTACTGGCACGAATTCACGTCCTTCTGTTGCTCCAACTTTTGGAGTAGAAGCTATGCTGGGTACAAATCCTTTGACTTTTGGAATACCTTCTGATGAAGAATTTCCTTTTGTGCTAGATTGTTCAACGTCTGTTACTTCAAATGGGAAAATAGAAATTTATAATAGTACTGGGAAAAGCCTTCCAGAAAGCTGGGTTATAGATAATAAAGGGGAGAGTATATTAAGTGCATATCAAGCTATAAAAAATATTCAGTTTCCAGGAGGAGAAGCTGCTATTTTACCTCTGGGTGGGTTAGGAGAAAAAAATGCGGGTTATAAAGGTTATGGATATGCCACAGTAGTAGAAATTCTTTCAACTGCTTTACAGGGTGGACAATTCCTTAAAACATCAACCGAAGAGAAAAATCGCAATATTGGTCATTTTTTTATTGCTATTAATATTTCTGCTTTTATAGATATTGAATCATTTAAGAAAATTACTGGAAATATTCTTCGTAGCATTCGCGCATCTAAAAAAGTTCCAGGACAAAATAAAATTTATACTGCAGGAGAAAAAGAATACCTTATATGGTTAGAAAGAAAAGATAAGGGAGTACCATTAAATGAAATTCTTCAAAACCAGATTATTGCTATTTGTGACGAATTAGGGCTAAAGAATTATAATTTCCTTTTTTAAGCTGCTAAAAGAGATAATAAATATATACAATTATAAGAATACTACATAATTTTATTATAAATTGTTTGATTTAAATTTAAATAGAAAGGAACGATTAATGGATATTTCTAAAGTAAAAGTGATAGGCATTGATAAAATTAAATTTCCTGAAATGATTCAAATTGAACAAAATGTTCCTGATATACACCTAACTAATATTTTTGAAACGGTACAAAAACAAATAGCAAAAACTAAATTTAATAAAAAAATAAAAGAGGGTTCAAAAGTAGCGATTGCAGTAGGAAGTAGAAACATTAATAAGCTTGCAGATGTAGTATCAGCAATCATAGCAGAGGTAAAAAAAATTGGAGGAATACCTTTTATTGTTCCAGCCATGGGTAGCCATGGAGGCGGGATAGCAGATGGTCAAAAAAAAGTATTAAGAGATTTCGGTATTAGCAAGGAAAGTCTTAATATCCCTATTATTTCTTCAATGAAAACTATAAAACTTGGAGAAACCAAGAATAATATTCCTGTATACATTGATAAAAATGCTATGTTAGCAGATGCGATTATTATTGTGGCCAGGATTAAACCGCATACTGATTTTTCTGGTGATATAGAAAGCGGTTTGTTAAAAATGGCGGCGGTTGGATTAGGGAAGCACATAGGGGCTACTACAATACATAATTATGGAATAGAATCACTTTTTAAAATTATTCCAGAAGTTGGATTAAAAGTGTTAGAAAAAGCACCTGTAGTGTTAGGAATTGCTTTACTGGAAAATAATTTCAGTAAATTAAGTGAAATTGTGGCTATAGATCCAGAAAATTTCTTTGAGGTAGAAAAAAAACTTTTAAGGAAAGAAAAACAATTAATGCCTAAACTTCCTTTGTCCGAAATCGATATTTTGCTCGTAAATGAAATAGGAAAAGATATTAGTGGAGCTGGTATGGACCCCAATATTATAGGAAGATCAAAATCCGCAGAAAAAAATATTGGAAAAAATATTCATATTATAATTCCCCTGGACCTTACTGAAAAAACGCACGGTAATGCAGCAGGTATCGGTTTATCCGATTTAATTACGAAAAAGCTATTTGAAAAAATCGACTTTAATGTATTCTATACAAATTTACTTGCCTCTAATGGATATTTAGAAGGGAAAATACCCCTTGTTCTAAAAAATGATGAATACGCAATTAAAGTAGCTATGAAAATATTGAATAAAAATTGCGAAAACGTAAAAATGGTTAGAATTCAAAACACATCAAATATCATTGAAATGGAAGTTTCAAAGGTATTATTAGAAGAGGTTAAAAATAACAAAAAGATTAATATCGTAGGTGAGGCAAGAAGATTAAAGGCAGACAAAGGAGGCAATTTACTCACTTATCCATATTAAATCAAGCAAGGTATTAAGAATGCATAGTAGAGAAAAAAATTAATATTAAGGAGGCGTTTTAATGTTTGATAAAGAAAAGTACGGGAAGATATTGACTCCATTAGTCACCCCTTTTAATGAGGATCAAAGCGTAGATTATGAAGCAGCAGTAAGTATTGCTGAAAAGCTTATAGCTGACCAACAGGCTGATTCTATTATCCTCACTGGAACTACGGGTGAATTTTTTACCATGA
>DAOUTX010000190.1 GCA_030668465.1 Atribacterota bacterium
ATTGCAACTCTGTGAAATCTGTGGTAAACCTATTGCCTGTAAGGACCATTTAAAGTGGATATCTGAAAAAATAGGTGAATTAACCTATTCAAATCCTACCCTTTATCTGTCCCGCCTAAAAAGCCTTGGTATTATTGATGAGAATATTTTATTAATATTTAAAGACCAAGGACGTTCTGACCGGGTAAAAATTCTTTGTGCCCGTTGTAGAAGAGAGACTACCTTAACTACGAAAGAGTAGAAAATAGCAAACAAGATTTATCGAAAAATACCAAATAATTGGAATATTTCATGATTTACTATAAAAAGAAATTTAAATTATAACCTAAATTATGCCTGCCTTTATTATAATGTTATATATGTCTACGATTTAAGCAATTTTCAAAAGAAGAATAAAATCTTGGTGTTATTATTAGCAGTAGCTTTAGTTGTTCAGATGGGAGGCTTCCCACAACCGATAACCGGTCCACTAATTAACACGGTACTTTATCTTTCAGGTTTATTGGTGGGAAGTTGGAGTGGAATCATTATCGACATTTACACACCGGTTATTGCTTTTACGAGAGGTACTTTACCAGATTTCACAAAGTTTCTAATTAAGTACAAAAAGTTTGTAAATTCTGCGAAGATTAATTTTATTAAGATTTTATTGGATTATATCACCTTATGAGATATAATTAATTCATATACAGATATTTATAGTTACTGTTAAAAGGTATCGCGGGTTAAGCGAAGTTTGTTCAGGTTATATCCATTAATAAATTTTAATAATAATAACAAGTTAGAGATTTATAACTTTTTATTAGTAAATGGAGAAAAAGAAATGGAACAGCAAGTTGATAATTTGTTAGAAGAATTTACTCTTGAACAGATAGATGAATTAAATAAAATTATTGAAAAATACAGAGTCGAGCCGGGAGGAATAATACCCTTATTGGAAGAAGCCCAGGATCTCCTCGGATACCTGCCTATTATTATTCAGAAACAAGTATCTAATAAAACAAATATTCCTTTAAGCAGAATTTATGGAATAGTAACCTTTTATTCATTCTTTACTATGACTCCTCGAGGCAAACACACAATCCAGGTCTGTTTAGGTACGGCTTGTTATGTTAGAGGAGGCAAGAAAATTACGGAAATAATAGAGGGAGAATTTGGAGTAAAATCTGGAGAGACCACTGCCGATAGAATATTTACTTATGAAACAGTAAGATGCCTTGGAGCTTGTGGATTAGCCCCGGTAATAGTAGTTGATGGAGAAGTTTATGGGAGAGTTAAGCCTTCAAAGGTAAAAGAGATATTAGAACAATATAAATAGCGGTTAAGGTTAAGACAGGAAAGGGGAAGACTGTGGGAAAAATTAAGATAGAAGATTTAATAAAAATTAAGAAGCATACCTTGGCTAAAAGAAAATTATCAAAAAAAGGAAAAAGAATAAGAATAACTGTCCATATGGGCACCTGCGGCATTGCTTCAGGTGCCCCAAAAATTATGGATACATTGAATAAGGAAAGTAAAAAATTAAAACAGAAAAATATAGTTATTGATATATCTGGTTGTGTGGGACTATGCAGTAGAGAACCGTTAATTACCGTGGAAATATTTGGACAAGAACCGATTATTTATCAGCATATGGATGAAGAAAAAATGGTAGAAGTTTTGAACTCACATATTTTAAGCGGAAAAGTAGTAGCTGATTATGCTTTAGCCCGGGGAAAAGAAGAGCAAATTAAGGAAAGGATTAAATATAAAGGTATCCTGCCTGATGAAATTGTGCTAGATAAAACCATACCCGGCATAGAAGAAATTCCCTTTTTTTCAAATCAAGAGATAAGAGTATTGAAAAATCGTGGGATAATTAATCCGGAAAAAATCGAAGATTATATTTCAAGGGATGGATATATGGGAATGGTAAAAGCCCTAAAAGAGATGTCTCCGGAAGAGATTATTCAGGAAGTTATAGATTCGGGATTAAAAGGAAGAGGGGGAGCAGGTTTTCCAACAGGTATCAAATGGAAATTTGCAACCCAGGCAGAAAGTGAAGTAAAATATGTTCTTTGCAATGCTGATGAAGGTGACCCTGGAGCTTATATGGATAGAAGTATTTTGGAAGGAGACCCTCATGCTGTCATTGAAGGAATGATTATTGCAGCGAAAGCTATAGGTGCTCATCAGGGTTATATCTATTGTCGTGCTGAATACCCTTTGGCAATAAAAATGTTGAATAAAGCGATAAATCAGGCTAAAAAATACGGTCTATTAGGTAAGAATATTTTAAAAACAAGATTTAATTTTGATTTAAAGATTTACCGGGGTGCAGGAGCTTTTGTTTGTGGAGAAGAAACAGCCTTAATGAGATCTATTGAAGGTAAAAGAGGGATGCCCCAAACTCGACCACCTTTCCCAGCTAATGCTGGATTATGGGGGAAGCCAACTGTTTTAAATAATGTGGAAACATTAGCTAATATTGGTCAGATAATTTTAAAAGGAAGTTCTTGGTTTGCTGGTATAGGTACAGAGATTAGTAAAGGGACTAAAGTTTTTGCCCTTACCGGTGATATAGATAATGTAGGGTTGGTGGAAGGCCCCATTGGAATGACTTTGGGTAAAATTGTCTATGATATTGGCGGTGGAATACCTGAAGGTAAAAGATTTAAAATA
>DAOUTX010000102.1 GCA_030668465.1 Atribacterota bacterium
GGGAGTATTATTCTCTACGCTTTTCGGAAGTGCAGAAAGAATTAGCAGGAGTAAAAGTAGAGTTGGGGAAAATTGAATAAAAAATAATTGGGGAGGGAGGGAGGGCAATTACTTGCTAAAAAGTATAAAAAAATGTTAAAATTATAAAAATTTAAAGATATTTAATTACCTAAAATAATTATCAGTGGTTCTTTTCATTAATGTTTACTTCAATAATTAATACCGTGTCAGGGGACGGTTCTTTGTCACACTTCAAGAATATATATTTACCTTATTAAATCGCTACCAGAGATCAATGAAATTAATCTTTTCAAATTTTTCTATAACATTACTCTAATACGACAAATAGGTTTTAAGGTTCTGCTTTTTAAGAAATATGTTATATGTAATTATGGAATCCCGCCTGCACGGGAATGACAGAAAATGTTCCACCCTCACTCTGCACTATGGTACCTTTAAAATCTCTTGTGGTTTCTCGTCAATATTCTCTATTTATTCTTCATTCATTATTTCTCGATAACTTTCCAGTATCCGCCTTTTGCAGGTCCGATTCTCTTAATGATTCCTTTCTCTTTTAAAACTGAGATATGCCGTAAAATTGTTTTTCGGTTTTTGCCAATAATTTTAGCTAATTCATCATAAGTAATCTTGTTATTCTTTTTCATCTCTACAATGATTATCCTTTGAATTTCAGGGACATTTTCAGGGACATTTTCAGGGACATTTTCTATTTTTTGGAGTGTTATCTTTGATCTTTCAAAGGTTGCTGTAAAGAAATTATCAAATTCAAATTTTATTGGTGGTAGCCCGGCCTTAGAGATGAGGTTCTTCATTTTATTAATGCCGGTCCCCATCTTTTCGATATAACCTGCCCGGTGTAGTAAATTAGCAATATTAGTATTTCTTAAGACACTCTTTTTTCCAAAGTCTTCCGGTTTTAATCCTTTTACCAGTCCACCAAAATTAGTGATTTCAATCCGGTCGTCAAACATCTCTACCATTATATTGGTACCCTTTTCGAAATAATCTCGGTGAGCGGTGGCATTTATAATTGCCTCCCGCAGGGCTTCATAAGGGATCTCAGGTATTTCTTTTCTTCTTGGTTCACCGGTCATTTCATATCTTAGGGGAATATATTGTTTAAGAAAAATCATTGCTCTATCTATATTGGAGATTAAATCTTCATTAAAATCGCGTCTGTCTAATACATCTATTTTTTCTGTTCCTTTGTAGAGGGCACAGGTTATGGCAGTATGAAAGTAGATATCTGCCAGATTTTTTGAAAAGAAGAGAATGCCGGTATTATTAAAAATAACTTTACCTTCCTGTTTTTCAGCTACCCCCAGATTAGTTAATACGGTGGGAGCGTCCAGGACTTTTGAGATACCGGTGAGTCTTAAGAAGTGTTCAAGTTTTTTTGGGTCAAAGTGGATATTATAATCAAACTTTAAATTAATAAGTTCGTCAAAGCGGATTTTACCTTCTGATTTAAAAAATTCAATAATCTCGTTTCGGGTAAGCTTTTGGGAATTCGGACCTACTCTGGTATAAAAGCCAGAAGCACATCTATAAGGTTTATCTTCACCTTCTCTTACGTTAATAATCAGAATATTTTCTAATTCTTCTAATATAATTTTAATAGGGGGCTGGCAGTTGTTGGCTATATCCTGAACTTGGGATTTAAGTTTATTAGTTATCTTTACGCCTTTTATCTCCTTGTCGTCAGTTATACCAAGAAATATCCTGCCTCCTAAGGAATTGGTAAAGGCAACGAGTTCCTTATCTATATTGGTCATAGATTCTTTGAATTCAATTCTATAACCTTCGCCTTCTTCAATTATTAATTGTATTTCGTCTTTGTTCATATTTATTATCACCTAATTAAAAAATGGATTCCCTCTTCCGAGGGAATGACAGAGAGGGTAACGAGAAAATGTTTCACCCTAACCCTCTCCTCTCAAAGGACAGGAAATATAAAAGAATGTTTTTATAATTATATCACACCGCTATGACTACAGTATGGTAAGAATTAGGAAAATAATTGGGAAAATATGAAAAAATTGAATTTTTATTTGCCATCTTTTTTATATTCGACAAAGAGTTGAAGAAATCCTGTTTTTTTTGGAGAAAAGTTTTCGGTTGCCGAGAGAGATGGGGTTTGTTCAACTCGGGGTCTTCTCTGGCCTTCCTCTTAATTGCTTGCAAAAAAGTATAAAAAAATGTTAAAATTATAAAAATTTAAAGATATTTAATTACCTAAAATAATTATTAGCAGTTCTTTTCATTAATGTTTACTTCAATAATTAAAATAAAGAGGAGTAAAATTGATGTCAAAAAATCTTAATCCACTTACTATAGAAGAAGTGGCAGAGGAATGTAAAAATTGTGAGAAATGTCCTTTGTATCTTTCCCGCACCAAGGTTGTACCCGGGGAAGGAAATGCAAAATCTAAGGTAATGTTTATTGGGGAGGCCCCGGGAGAAGAGGAAGACCTTAAGGGTAAGCCCTTTGTGGGAAAAGCAGGACAACTTTTGACTAAAATTCTACAATCAGTTGATATAAAAAGAGAAGATATATTTATTACCAATATGACAAAATGCAGACCTCCGGGAAATCGTAATCCTTCGAAAAGCGAGATAGAAACTTGTTTTCCTTATTTGGAAACTCAGATTGCTTTAATCAATCCCAAAATTATTGTTACTCTGGGTAATGTCCCTACTCAATATCTTTTGGAGACTACCCAGGGGATCACTAAAATTCGAGGTCAATGGTTTGATTGGATAGGCGAGATAAAAATATTTCCTATGTTTCATCCCAGCTACTTATTAAGAAACGAAGCAACTTTCCCGGGCAGCCCTAAAGACCTAACCTGGAAAGATATTCAAACTCTTAAAGAAGCGATGGATGATTTGTCGGTGTAACCAGTAATACCGCCAATCAATTGTACTTCAGCAGCCTTTTCTGTAATAAACAATATATTTTATTTTTTTACTTTTCTATGAAACATTATTTCCTTTTCTAATGCTTTTTTTGCATTTTCCGCATGCTTTTTCATTAATTGTTCTGCAAGTGTTGCATCTTTTTTCAATAAAACTTCCAAAATTGCTTTATGTTCTTTTATTGCTTCCTTTTGCCGCTCTCTTCTTGATATTATGACAGCGAAATTTTCTCCTAACCTCTTGTGGAGATTTTCTAACAGTAAAATCAGCTCTTTGCTTTTACTGCAACGTTCAATAATTTGGTGAAACTCAATATTTAATTTAGCAATTCTTCTAAATGATTTTCCCAAAAGAAGTGCTTCCATCTTTTTAATATTTTCTTCTAAACGTGTTATCTCTTTCATGGTAATATTTTTTGCTGCTTTTCTGGCTGCCAATCCTCTTAAGACGCCTCTAATATCATAAAATTCAGTTAAATCTTTCATTGTAGGAAGGGGGGCAACTTTTACTCCTTTTGGCGGAGAAGGCACCACCAATCCCTTTTGCTCTAATTCGATAATAGCTTCCCGGACAGGAGTTCGGCTTACTTTCATCACTTTTGCCAGTTTAGATTCTACCAATCTCTCTTCAGGCTTTAATTTTCCCTGAAAGATAGCATCACTTAATGCGGAATACACTTTATCTCTTATGGCAATTTTTTCACTTAAATCGCTTTTTATATCATAATTCATAAATATTGTAAATCTCCTATTTTTCGAAAGATAAATTTGTTAAAATATTTTCTCAAAAGCTTCATCTGAAAACATGGATGAAATATCTTATGATAATTTGTTAATTTATTTTTTCTATTCCTTTAGATATCAACGCTTTTAAGATTTTAACAAAAGCTTCATGAACAGAAGAAGATAAACCATCGGCTCCTGGTTCAGTATAACCGTTTATTCCATCAATAAATTGTGCATCTGCAGCTTTCTGCAATACTCTTCTTTCTACCTTGTCATCATGAAAAATATCAGCATTTCTTTTTAAAAGAGCTAAACTTGCTGCTAAACCATAGGCACCCCAATTTGAAATAGCTGCAGTAATTAAAAAATCGGTTTTGGTTATAGGAGCAATTCCTGCACCGCAAGAACATTTACATTTATTCCCATAGGGTAAATATTTTTTAATATCATCATGAATCACTCCCATGCCTATTTCATTTCCACCGTCCCCAATACCAATGGTTATAATTCCTTCTTCTTTCGCTTGACGGATTAAATAATCAATTTTTGACATATGCTTCGTAGTATTTGCACCCCGACTAGTATGTATTATTTCTTTTTCATTCATTCCACCTTTTTCAATTGAAATGACTGCCTTTGGTTTATATTTTTTAATCAAATCCTCTGCTTTTTTTATTGCCTCATCTTTATCAATAGGAAAAGGAAGAACCGTTGAAGCATTGATCGGAGCATGATGAGTACAGGCTTGTATAGCTTGTTCGGGGGATAACACTCTTAAACCGGCAGCATTAACTACCATTGACATAGCATCAACTAAATTTTTTTCAATGAATACGAATGAAATAGCATCGTAAGATTTTTTAATCGCTCTTGCCAGTAATGCTGCACCTGGAGGCCCATCTGTTTCAGCTATTTGCGGAGTAATATCCGGTCTGTCCGGCCAACCAGTAGCAATAAAAACAATATCACCTTTTTTAACAGTATCATTTAATTTCATACTTGCCAAATAGGTAAGAGGTTGATTCGCCTTATTTCGTGCAAATTTAAATAACTGGGTAATTACACCTCTTGAAGGA
>DAOUTX010000085.1 GCA_030668465.1 Atribacterota bacterium
TCTCTTATAGACACTCCATATACTACTTTAGAAATATTTGACCAAATTATTGATCCCGTGCACATGGGACATGGTTCGTGAGTTGAAATGATAAGACAACCGGTTAGGTCTTTTCTATAAATTTTTGAAGCCTTCCTTATTTCATTAATTTCTGCATTGGCTATAGAATCTTGATCCGTAACCTCTGTATCATGTGCACTTGCAATTACTCTTCCGTCTTTCGCCACTACTGCTCCAAACCCTTTATTCCCCTCTTTTAAAGAGGTTTTAGCCTCTTCAATTGCAATCTTCATAAATTCTTCATAGCGCTTATTTGTCATCATAACCACACCTAAAAATCATACTTAGTAAAGTAATAGTAAAACCAATTTTGCCTAACATTTTGCGGATAAAAGAAGTTGCTGAAGGCGTATATATAAACGAAGTTAACCGTATATCCGCTTTTAAGCAATTCTGTTTTTAATTCCGTGTCTCTCAAACAACCTCTTTAAACTCTCTTCAAGTTCTTTTTGATATTCCTTTGATGAAGATATACTTTTCTCACCTTCTGTCTATATCCTCTTAATTTGAATTCTTTTTTACTTTCACGGTGGTCTGAGGTTGTCACAGAAGGATAAAACAGGATGTGTTGTAATGTCTGTTTTATGACCTAATTTTATAATTCGATAAAATCCGCAAAAATCCTCTTTTTTGGGAGAAAGTTTTTAGTTACAGTTGGAAGATGATTAGAATTTTAAGGATTAATGGTATTGATAAAGAGTTGAATTACTTTTGCTCCACCGATAAATGTCCCTGCCATACTTCCCAGATTGGCAAAAGCAACTACCAATAATATTTTAGTAACCCGGTTATGAAAAAAATCTTTAGGGGTAGCGATATTCCCCAGCTGCTCGAAATCTTCTACTCGGGGACGTCTGATTAGGGCTTCCACAATACCGGCAAACCATCCGGCAGCCAAAAGAGGATTTAGGGAACTAAAAGGAGCGGCGGCAAAGGCAGTAAGAATAGAGAGAGGGTGTGCCATAGCTATTAATGCCCCCAGGGCAGATAGGGAACCGTTCCATAAAAACCATTGAGTAATTTGATCAAAACCGGCAGGGGGAGAATAGGTAAAAGTAGAGGCAATAATAGCAATTATTGCCAAGGGGATGCCCCAGACTAATACTTTTATGTAGCTGGAAGTAGAGGGTATTTTAGTAAGGGCGGTTAAATCATGCCCTTTATCTATTTCTTTTTTAATCCCTGGTATGTGGCCGGCACCAACAATAGCGATTATTTTATTACCCGGAGCCAGTTTTATTTTTTCAGCCAGGTATTGATCTCTTTCATCTATTAAAGTATTTTTCAATCGGGGGAATGAACGGGATAATTCGCTTAAGGCAGCGGTAAGAATATCTTCTGATTTTAGTCTTTCAATTTCTTCTTCCGAAATTTTTTCTTTGCTGAACATACTGATGATTAACATAAAAAGTATACGCAGCTTTCCCCAGAAACTGAGTTTTTTCCAAATGCGGGCAAAAGTGACCTGAATGTCTCTGTCGGCAAGAACCAGATGGGCATTAGTCTCTTTCGCTGATGAAATGGCTTGAATCATCTCCTGACCCGGATTAATTCCTAATTGTTGAGCTAATCGCTTCTGAAAAGAAGATAAAATCAAATTAACCAGGAGGAGTAGGGCCTTTTTTTGTTTGATTATGGTTATAATATCCATATTTTTCCATTTGTTCCGATTGTTTATACTGTTATAGCGGGCAGGACATAATTCTACACATACACTATCCGGCTTTTCTTGCTCAATTAATTCTTTCACTTCCCGAGCACTATCTTTGGAGACATGGGCAGTACCTACTAATAAAATTTCTTTTCCGTCTTTTTTTAATATATGGATATTTTTACTATTTAGTAACAATTAATTATTCCCTCCGGGTAAAAATAGTGCGAATGTGTTTATGCTTATAAAATTGAAATAATATTATACCATAAAAGAAATTGTAAAGAATAATTTTTTGGGGGATTTTTTGAGGAAAAAGCTGCATAAAAACCTGCCAGAGGACCGTCCCCTGGCAGGTTATGGTAGGTTGTCCCCTGGCAGGTTAGTCCCCTGGCAGGTTTTTATTAATTTTTCTAATTTCCTCTTTGAAAAAATTTTTTACTTCTTGCCAGGAAGTGGGGAGTATCATTCTTGGCATTGGATTATTTTCTGCATCTTCGAAATAGACTAAGCTTTTTAAAATATGCAACCTGTTGTAATTTACGCTTTTATATTTCTTTTTAAACAAGCTTAGAAGATTTTTTAGAGAGATCGCTTCTCTGCAGATAAAAAACAAGTCAACAAAATCCCTTTTCATTCCTCGGGAGGAAACAGCATCAATTTTCATACAACCTATATCTCTAAGGTCTGCAATTTTAATTCCTTTTATTTGCTTAAGGTCAAAAAGTAAGGGATAATCATATTTTAAAAAGCTTACCCGGGTACCATTAAAAATCCCAATCAAAGTGTTTTCTGTCTCTCTTTCTATAGAAAATTTTCCCTGGGTTTTGATTTTTTGAATTAAGGTTTTGGTATCAATATCTTTTTTAGAAAAAAAATCTAAATCAAGAGAAACACGATGCTTTAATTGTAAGGCTGCGCCTGTTCCATCAACCAAATAGAAATTTTTGAGCATCGCTTTTTTAATTAGTATTTCCAAATTAGCCTTTGTTTTTTTTGAAATGATTTCTTGAGGCATAAAATTTTATCTCTCTTTAGATTAAAAATTAGTTGCCAATAATTAGCACTTCTGGGGGAAAGATCCTTAGAATTATAAAGTACATTTTTTATCTGAGCGAGATCAAGGTTATCTCTCATCCACCTTACTGCTTTTCCGTCCCCTTCTTCTAAAATTCTTTCAATAATAAATGAAGCATATATTTCTTTATCTAATTCAGAAAAATCTACATCCCAAAAATATTTTTTCAGAAATTGAGGAAGTGTTTTCATAATATTAATTTTACCAGATTATTGAACAAAATAAAAGAAACTACTGAGCCGTCCTGGTGCTATTTCATTTTACCGGACAATCGGTACCAAATCATCAATGCAATCCCTTTCATCAACCTTGTTCCGCGCAATAGTGAATAAGTTTTTCCGGTGTCTTTTCCTGGTTCCTGAGCGGCAATTTCTACACACAATTTCCCGACTTCTTCGATGGGTACACCGAAGGCTTCCAGGGCATAAGGTAAATTCTGTAAATCTTCGGTTAACTTGGGGCTTACCTTAATATCATTATAAAAATCGGTTTCGACCATACCGGGGATTATCATATGAATGGAAATAGGATTTCCTTTATATTCTTCGGCTAAATTCCTGGTAAAGCTGGCGACCGCTGCTTTGGTAGCTGCATAAGCAGTTAAATGAGGAGATTTTTCTCCTTTGCTGCCCATGCCGCCCATATTAATTAAAATTCCTTTTTTCTGTTTAATAAAATAAGGAACAATTATCCGGGAGGCCTGCATAGTTCCCGTAATGTTTACATCTACTATTTCTTTAACTTCTTCTTCACTTAATTCATCAAAAAACCGCATTCCTGCAGATAGGCCGGCATTGTTTATCCAGATATCTATCTTTCCCCAAGTTTCTAAAGAATGTTTAAATAATTTTATCAAGTCAACATTAACGGCAACATCCGCTTTTATCCCGGAAACCTCAAATCCTTCTTTCTGAAAAGTTTCACAAGTTTCTTTAACTGCTGATTCTTTTCGGGAAGAAATTATTACCCTGGCACCCTGCTGGGCACAGGACCGGGCAATTGCCCTGCCTATCCCCCGGGTTGAACCGGTTATTACCACAACTTTACCTTTAAGTTTCATATCTATTCCCCATTCATATTATGAAATAAAACCTGCCAGAGGACCGTCCCCTGGTAGGTTTTTCTCTGTTATTTTATTAGCTGTTCGGCGATTTGGACAGCGTTTAGGGCGGCGCCTTTTCGCAAGTTATCGGAGACTACCCACATCACCAGACCATTTTCGCTAGAGATGTCCTCTCTGATTCTTCCTACAAAGACTTCGTCTTTCCCTTCGGCAAATAAAGGAAGGGGATATTCTAATTTTTCCGGTTTGTCAATCACTTTAATCCCGGGGAAGGCACTTAATATTTCCCGGGTCCTCTGAAGAGAAATTTTCTTCTTGGTTTCTATGTGGACTACCTCCGAATGAGCTCGATAGACCGGAACTCTCACCGTAGTGGCAGCTACTCGGATATTATTATCTCCCAATATCTTTCTGGTTTCATCTAACATCTTCATTTCTTCAGAAGTATAGCCATTTTCTTTAAAAGAACCGATATGGGGAAGCGCATTATAAGCTATCTGATAAGGATAAGCTTTGATTTCAAATTTTTCACCGTTAGCGATAGATGCGGCTTGATTCTTTAGTTCTGCTATAGCTTCCTTCCCGGTTCCGGAAACACTTTGATATGTAGCCACAATAACTCTTTCTATCCCCACTTCATCATAGATAGGTTTTAAAGCCATCACCATCTGAATGGTAGAACAGTTGGGATTAGCAATTAAACCCTTGTGCCATTTTAGATCATTGGGGTTTACTTCCGGAACCACCAGAGGAACCTGGGGGTCCATACGGAAGTATTTACAATTATCTATCACTATCGTCCCCTGCCGGATTGCCAGGGGGGCAAAGCGGGCACTTACTTCATCGCCTGCTGAAAAAAGAGCGATGTCAATCCCGAAAAAGGAGTCTTCTTTTAACTCCCGGACGGTGATTTTTTCTCCGTTAAATTGATATACTCTGCCGGTTGAACGGATAGAAGCGAGGAGGCTTAATTTTTCCACCGGAAATTTTCTCTCTTCTAAAATTAATCTCATCTCTTCTCCTACCGCTCCGGTAGCTCCTACGACTGCAACATTATATTTTTTCATTGTTTTTCGCCTGCTTTATCTAAATTAAATTCTTTATGGATTGCCCTTACCGCATCTTCTATGCGGGAAGCACTGATCAGACAGGATATTCTAATTCCGGAAGTACTGATCATATCTATATTTATCCCTTGTTTGGCTAATGCCCCGAACATCCTGGCGGCTATAGCCGGGTCGCTAGTAATGCCTGCTCCTACGATGGATACTTTGGCTACTTCCGGTTCTGATATTACTCCTTCAGCTCCGATCTTTTTTGCTAATTGCTCGGTGATTTTTATAGTTTTATTAAAATCGCTTAGAGCAACGGTAAAGGCTATGTCATTAACCTGGTTTCGATGAGAACTTTGTATAATCATATCTACAATTATCTCTTCTTCAGCCAAAGCTTTAAATAATTTATAAGCTACACCGGGAACATCCGGAACCCCCTGGACTACAATTTTACCTACATTGGTCTCCTGGGTTACTCCTCTTACGATTACTTTTTCTAACATCGGGTCTACCTCCTTTATAAGCGTACCTTCTCCTGCAATAAAAGA
>DAOUTX010000044.1 GCA_030668465.1 Atribacterota bacterium
CACTTTTTTAAACATAATCAAAAAATTTTTTATTTGTTCAACTAAAATAAGTCATTAATTTTAATAACCACTTAATCATTGGTTTAGAACCCCAATCAGCAAACCATTCGTCAGTTGCTCGCTGAAGCGCTAATCCTAAAGTGGGATAAACATGGCTGGTCAGACCGATATCATAAATTCTTAGTTTTTTTCTTTTCGCCAAAACAAATTCATTAATTAATTCTCCGGCTCTTGGTCCCAATATATGTACCCCTAACAAGTGACCTAAAGCGGTTGTTAGAATTTTTACTTTACCGTATGCGGTTCCCTCAGTCATGGCCCGGTCATCATGTTCAAATGATTGCCGATAGACACGATAATTTAGTCCTTTTTCTTTGCATTCTTCTTCCGTATAACCCAGATGGGCCAGTTCCGGTTCAGTAAAAGTGGCCCAAGGTGCTCCCTGATAATTGATAGAGGAATTCAGAGGTAACAAGGCATTTCTTACTGCCAGCTTTGCTTCGAGCTCAGCGATATGTGAAAACTGATAACCACCGATACAGTCTCCGGCAGCCCATATATTAGATGCCGATGTTTTTAAATGACGATTGACTTTAATGCCTTTTCGGTCATATAAAATATCGGCTGCTTCCAGGTTTAAATCTTCTACATTCGCTTTCCTACCCAAAGCGATTAACAGACGTTCACCGGGTTCCGAAATATTTTTATCATCTTTCATGCTAACCCGCCAGCCTTTTTCATCCTTTATAATCTTGCTAACCGAATAATTCAGATTAATTTTCAATCCCTCATTCTCCAGGTATTTCGTAAAATCTTCTGCCAATTCGGCATCATCATGGATCAATAATCGATTCAAGTCATTAAACAAAGTGACCCGGGTTCCCAAATGGTGAAACGCCTGAGCTAATTCTACCCCTATGGGGCCTCCTCCGATAACCAGTAAAGAATCAGGCAATTTTTTTAAATTCCATATGGTTTTATTGGTTAAATATCCTCTCCTTAATCCATTAATTTTTGGAACAACCGGAGAAGAGCCGGTGCAGATAATAAATTTTTTGGCGTGATAATTCAACTTATCTATCTCAATATGATGATGGTCTAAAAATTTGGGGCTCCCAAAAATAATTTCTACACCATAGCGTGCGAGCAAATCTCGGGCCTTGGATGCTTTTGAGGCATTACGGGTGGTCTCCCGGACATAATCCATGACCTGATTTTTATAATCGACAAAGGGTATGTTGATTTCATTCTTTTTCTTCTTTTTCAAGGGTAAATGGTTTGCCTTATATATTAAATTTCCCAGAGAAATGAGCGTCTTGGAAGGAATACATCCTGTCCAGGAACATTCACCTCCCAACCGATTTTTCTCAACAAGGGCAGTTTTAACCCCTATTGCTCCTGCCGCCACCGAAGCGACTAAACCTGCTGCTCCTCCTCCGATTACCATGAGTTCAAAATTTCTATTTTTCATTCCGCAACCCTCCTCTTAATGAACCTAAAAATCTTTTATTAAAAGTTGATAATTTTCTCTATCGCTTTACCTACATTTTTGTTAATGTTATGTTCCCAAATTCTTAAAACTTCCCATCCGTTTTCCCTTAACTGTATATTATTATTATGGTCACGATTAATATTATTTTCATTTTTTAAGTCAATATTTCTTTTTTCCTTTATAAAATGCGATACTTTCTCTGAATTACTAATAAAAGGGAAATGTTTTTTATACCAGGATAATGACCCATATCCCTTACCCATGATTTTACCTGATCTTAAATATGCTCGAATGTCTAAAGGAGCTAAAGGCAATATATTAGCTAAATCAGGACATTTTCCGTTCTCCATAAACTTTTTCAAATAGCATTAAATTTTCGTAGTAATAATATGTATCGTATGTTTCTCCATAAAAGTCATGCGACGTCCAGGAAAGGTCATAATGGAGACTCACGAATTCTCCCACATAATAAAAATCAAAAACGTCATAAACTTGATAGGTTGTATAAAATGTCGGGTATTGCTGAGCAATATTCCATAAGTTATTAACATAGTTAAAAGTATTTCCACCAGATTTACAACATGAAAGTACTCGAGTAGAATTTTAATTACTAAGAGCGATATAAAATCCTTTTTTATTTTAAAGCATGGATATTAATTTAAATTGTCTTTGCTTTCTATATTCTACATTTATTTTTAAAATCCTTCTTTTTTGTAAGAAATAATAAATACCTTCAATGTTCTACCATAGTAAAATCAGAATCAGAAGGATATACTTGAACACATTGTGTTATATCAGTATTAACATAGGGTGAATTTAAATCTTACACCCAGGATTTTATATACATATATGCTTCTATTTAATAAAAAAATATTTTTTATAAATAAAAAAGGATTTTTGCTTCATCATATCGTAATAAGATATAAGTCAGTCGTAGTGCTTCATTAATTTCTATTTAAATAAAAAATAAAAGGAGGAATTAAAAAATGAAGGTCAACAAATGGATAATATTAATTGTATTGGTCATTATTATCGTTGCCATATTCTTTTTTACTGACGTGTTTAAAAAACCGGAAAAGGTTGTCCTGGGTTCTAAATTATTCAATGAACAATATATTCTGGCTCATATGATTGCCCATCTGATGCGTGATAACGGTTTGCAAACTGATGTGAAAGAAAGTCTCGGAGGCACGATGATTAATTACGAGGCGCTCAAAAAGGGGAATATTGATGCTTATGTGGAATATACCGGGACTGCCTATAATGTTATCCTTAAATTACCGCCTTTAGAGCAGTGGGACCCCGATGAGGTCTATCAAAAAGTAGAACAGGGATTGATGGAACAAGATAATATTGCTATAGCTGCTCGATTGGGTTTTCGGGATGATTATGCCATTGCTTTACATAAGGATTGGGTGGATGAACATAATATTGTTCGTTTAAGCGAACTTGAACCCTATGCTGAGGATTTAAGTCTGGGCACTGATCCGGAATTTGCTTCCCGTCCGGATGGCCTACCGCAAATTGACAAAGTCTACGGATTTACCTTTGGAAAAGTAAGACAAATGCAGCCAACCTTAATGTATGAAGCGATCAAGAACAATCAGGTTGATGCTATAGGTGCCTATACTACCGATTCCCGGGTGGATTTGTATAACCTGAGTATTGTAGAAGATGATAAGGGAGCATTACCTCCCTATGATGCCGTTATCATTATTCGTAAAGAAATGGCGGAAAACGAAGAATTATTAAAAATATTTAAAATATTAGAAGACCAAATCGATACTGAAACGATGCGAAGACTCAATAAATTGTATGATATTGACAAAAAGGAAGCATCAGATATCGCTAAAGAATACTTAATTGAAAAAGGTTTCATCACTCCATAAATTTATCCATTGGCGGGGTTAAAATATTTAAAATAAATAATAAAAATGGCTATATCAAAAAAACTTTTTAATAAAATTGATTGTGTAAAAATAGAAAATGTTACAAAAAAGTACGGGCATATAACCGCGGTAAATCAGATTAGTTTAGAGGTCTGTGGAGGAGAATTGCTCATTCTCTTGGGTCCCAGTGGTTGTGGAAAAACAACTTTGCTTCGAACCATCAACCGATTGGTTGAATTTGATGAGGGCAGGATCTTGATCAATGGGAAAGATAACCGGGATTTTGATCCGGTTATTCTCCGAAAGAATATTGGCTATGTTATCCAACAGATTGGTTTATTCCCGCATATGACTGTGCGGGAAAATATCGGTCTGGTTCCAAAAATGGAGGGTTGGTCAGACGCTCAAATTACGCAAAAAGTAAAGGAATTACTTGAAATTGTCTCATTGCCGCCGGAAAAATTTATAAATCGAAGACCAAAGGAACTTAGCGGGGGGCAGCAGCAACGTATCGGTCTGGCCCGGGCTATGGTGATGGACCCCTCGCTTTTATTAATGGATGAGCCGTTTGGAGCACTTGACCCTATTTTAAGGAAGCAGCTTCAGGAAGAATTTATAAAAATTAAAGAAAAATTAAATCGAACGATTATATTTGTAACCCACGATATTGAAGAAGCTTTTCGTCTTGGTGATAGAATAGCCATATTAAAAGAAGGAAAACTAATACAATTAGCCAAGAAAAATGAATTGTTAGTTAATCCTGCTGATGATTTTATTGCAGATATTGTTGATTCAAAAAAGAAATTTAAACATCTTGAAGATTTAACTACCAGTGACATAATGATTCCTCTGGACAAAAAATACTTCTTTGAATCTGATTCATCAACCGATTTAGTAATAGAAAGTATGGTAAGAAAAGATATCGAATTAGGAATTGTGATGCAAAAAGGTAAACTCCTTGGTTATATTAAACTGCAAGACCTTTACCAGAAGAGCGATAAAAATTTGAAGCATTTTATAAAGCAGTCAATGGTTTTTGAACCATTAGACTCCATCGCCCTTGCTTTATCGATGATGAAAGAAAAAAATGAATTTATCGCCGTCGTCGTGGAAGAGAAACCTATCGGTATTTTATTGACAAATGAAATCTTGTCCAGGTTAATATAAGATGATTTTATATGTATGGAAAACCCAACAATTAGGAATTAAAACTTTTGAGCACCTTTATATGGTTTTCATTACCCTGATTATTGTGATAATTATTGGCATAAGTATCGGTATTTTTTTATATAAAAGACAAAATCTCTCTAATATTATCCTGAATTTCCTTAACATGATTGAATCGGTTCCCGAATTAGCCCTCCTGGTAATATTAATCCCACTTTTTGGAATCGGAGTTAAACCAACTCTGGTCGCCTCTGTTTTATATTCTATCCTGCCAATAGCAAGAAATACCTATGTCGGCTTAACTAATGTAGATTTCCAATATATTGAAATTGCCCGGGCTATAGGTCTTTCCGATAAAGAAATTTTATGGAAAGTAAGGATTCCTCTTGCATTACCATTATTGGCTGCCGGTATTAGAATAGCAATCGTCTTTACAATGGGGGTGGTTACTTTAGGAGGACTGATAGCTGCCGGAGGCTTGGGCGGTCCTATTCAAACAGGAATCCATCTTTATGATAAAAATATTATTATAGTTACCGGATTATGGATTGGCATTCTGGCAGTTCTGCTTGATTCCATGGGAAATTTTTTTGAAACATTATTAAGAAAAAGGTATGGACAATGATATGAGTACCCTTTTTAAAGCCGTTGGAGAACATCTTTTTTTGGCCTATAGTGCATTGTTTGTTGCGATTGTGATAGCTATTCCTTTGGCTGTAATTTCATTATATAATCGCTATTTAGCTTCTATTTTACTAATTCTTGCTAATCTAGCTCAAGCAATTCCAAGCTTTGCTGTTGTGGCAATTGTGGTCCCCTTGCTGGGAATTGGATTTAAACCGGCCATTTTTGCCATCATTTTAAGAATCATACTGCCATTATTTAAAAATACTTATACAGGCCTAAAAAATATTGATCATAATTATATTGATTCTGCGCAAGGGATAGGGCTCAATGAAAGAGAGATTTTATTTTACGTTCGCTTTCCGAACGCCTACCCTGCCATCTTTGCCGGGGTCAAATTTGCTGCTGTAATTGCAAATAGTGTCGCAATTATTACTTCATTGATTGGAGCAGGCGGTTTAGGAGAATTTATATATGAGGGATTAACCAATTTAAATATGTCTAAAGTATTAAAAGGAGCTATACCGGCAATTATTATTGCCGTTTTATTAGATATCGGATTTACTTTCATCGAAAATAAATTTACTCCGGAAAAATAGAAGCAATTTTAAAAATTAAGTAGTTTAAGATTATTTAAAGCTGCTAAATCCTTACTTCTCTTTCAAATCTTCTAGAAAAATAATAATTTGGTAACATTGGTTACTTACTTTCTTTTCTGATGATAATATAATTAGCCTACAAAACCAAATATAAATAAATTTTAATAGAAACAATATTAAGAGTATAATGGTAATTCGGATAGAAGTTCCCTGTTGTAGTGGAATTTTTAAAGCAGTAAAACTGCTATGTTAAATGCAAAGAATATTGTTCCTTATAGAGAATTAGTTATAGGAATAGATGGTGAAGTCAAGAAATAAACGAAATAAGATATTAGGAATAAAGAAATAGAAGTAATAGATGAATGATAACAATAAACTTGAATTATAGGAGGATTTTTAGAATGAGAGCAAAAGTAAAAAATTTATTTAAAATATTTATTATAAGTTTAATTTGTATTTGTTTTGTTGTTTTGGCGAATGGACAAGATAAAACCATAATGAAAAATGAGGAGGAAAGTAAAATGGAAAAAGCCACCTTTGCAGGCGGGTGTTTTTGGTGTATGGAATCTCCTTTTGAAGAATTAGATGGGGTTACGGAAGTTATAGCAGGTTATACCGGTGGACATAAAGAAAATCCAACCTATGAAGAGGTAACAACCGGAAAAACCGGTCATTTGGAAGCTGTACAAATTTCCTTTGACCCTTCAATCATTAGTTATTCCGAGTTACTTGATATTTTCTGGAGGCAGATAAATCCTACCGATATCAGAGGTCAGTTTGCAGATAGAGGAGAACAATATAAGACGGCTGTTTTTTATCATAGTGATGAACAAAGACGGCTGGCAGAAGAGTCAAAAGAAAAATTGCAAGCATCAGGCAAATTTCAAGTAGATATTGTTACAGAAATAATACCGGCATCCATATTTTATGTGGCGGAGGATTATCATCAGGATTATTACCAGAAATCCCCCATAAGGTATAAATTATATCGTGAAGGCTCAGGACGTGAAGCATATATTAAATCTATATGGGAAGATACAACTAATAATAATGACAGTAAATTCGAGAAACCCTCGGATGAAGAACTGAAAAATACATTGACCCCTTTACAGTTTAACGTAACGCAGTCATGCGGTACAGAAATGGCGTTTGACAATGAATATTGGGATAATAAGAAAGAAGGTATCTATGTGGATATTGTATCCGGTGAACCACTTTTTAGTTCTCTTGATAAGTTTGATTCGGGAACAGGCTGGCCAAGTTTTACGAAACCACTCGAACCGGATAACATTTTAGAAAAAGAAGATAAAAGTTTATCTATGAGCAGAACGGAAGTAAGGAGCAAATATGCAGATTCTCATCTTGGTCATCTATTTGATGATGGACCTGCGCCCTCTGGTCTTCGCTATTGTATGAATTCAGCTGCACTTCGCTTTATTCCTAAAGAAGATTTAGAAAAGGAAGGATATGGCCAATATAAGAAGCTTTTCGAATAATAAGCCGAATTTTTATTAGGTGTTACTGGGGTCTATAAGAGCTTTTCTATCGTAGTCCTTCGTTATTTTTATGTATTCATTGATATTTTTTTACTATCGTACCAACCCATATTTCTATTCCTATGAAATAAAAGGGAATGGTTCTTTTTTAATTGGAATAAAAAAAGTAGAATCGTTCTCTTTTATCAATTATATTATTCGCTAAAGGTTATCGATACTTTTTTAATATCATGTAAAGATTCAACCTTTTCCATAATCTCTTCCTTGATTGAGTTGGCAAATTGATGACTTTCCGGCAGGTCAACATCTATTTTAGCTACCCCCTCCTTCAACTCTATTTTTTTAATTAATTTGGTGCCTACCAAATCGAGACCGCTTAAGGGATTCATGACTTTCCTTAATCTTTTCTCGATTGTTTCGATGGTAGTGGGGGTTTTATCTGTTACCAGACCGTGTTTTTCCTCGTAATTTCTGATGGCTGAACGTAAACCCTCAACCGCCAATACAGAACAGTGTGCCTTTATGGGAGGAAGACCACCCAATTCATCTGATGCCTGTTTCCAGCTGATTTTTTTTGCTTCCTCCAAAGTCTTTTTTTTGGCCAATTCGGTAATAATTGAACCTGTGGCAATATTTGAAGCACATCCGTAGGATTCAAATTTGATATCCTGAATTCGCTTTGTTTTTTCATCCACCTTAATTTGAACCGATACCATATCTCC
>DAOUTX010000016.1 GCA_030668465.1 Atribacterota bacterium
ATAGAATTTTATTTACTATTGGTTCATTTCCCATCTATTCTTACGGAGTGATGCTTGCTTTAGCTTTTATAATGGGTATTCTTTTTGCTATGAAAGAAGCAAAAAGGGTTGGAGAAAACCCGGAAAGAATTTTAGATTTAAGTTTGTATGTTGTTTTAGGCACACTAATAGGAGGAAGATTAGGCTATGTGATATTTAATCTTGACTATTATCTAAAAAATCCTATTGAAATGTTATATTTTAGACAGGGTGGACTAAGCTTTTTGGGAGGATTTTTCATAGCTTTTTTACTGTGTTTGTTGTATATCAAAAGAACTAAGATTTCATTCTGGAAATTTGCTGATATTGCGTCCCCTTCTGTCGCAATGGGCATAGGAATTGCCAGAATAGGTTGTTTTCTAAATGGCTGCTGCTTTGGTGTAGTGTCAGAAAATTACGGCATTAAATTTCCTTCTTTACATATGCCCCCGGTGTATTCACAGCAATTAAAAGATGGATTGATTGCTTCCGGAAGTTCCTGTACTCTTCCGGTAATTCCCACACAGCTTTATTCTTTTTTATACGCTTTTTTAATATTTTTTATACTTTTAGGGATTAGAAAATATAAAAAATACGATGGATATTTGTTTTTGAATTTTTTAGTATTATATTCAATATCTCGTTTTATTATAGAGTTTTTCAGATTTTATGGAGATAATTATAAAATGTTTAATTATTTTACTATTACTCAGATTATTTTGCTGGGGGTCGTGTTGGTTTCCCTGGTGTTTATGAATATTTTGAAGAAGAAAAGTATAACTAGCGTGGAGCGAATAGAAAAACAGTAACAAGTAATGTGTAATTTGTAATGTGTAGGGGCACGATGCATCGTGCCCACAATAACCAAAAGACCATAAAAAAAGCAGGGCACAATTCATTGTGCCCCTACAAAAACATAAATCAAATTCAGATGTAAAGAAGATAAAAAAACTTGTCAAAGGACCGTCCCCTGACAGATGATAGAAAAAGAAAAAAGTTTAATATTCGCAGGCGAAGAAAAGATCAGAATTGACCTCTATTTAACCCAGAAAGAAATATACCCCTCCAGATCTCAGATTCGGAATTTAATCGCCCAGGGTAAAATCAAAGTAAATAAAAACCCGGTTAAGCCAAGTTATATCTTGAAAAATGGGGATGTGATAGATTTAACTCTGCCCGAAAATAAAGAATTAAAGATAAAAGCAGAAGCCATTCCCTTGGATATTATCTACGAAGATGAATATCTGGTGGTGATTAATAAACCGGCTGATATGATTGTTCACCCTGCAGGGAAAATATGTTCCGGCACCCTGGTGAATGCCCTGCTTTATCATTGTCAGGATTCCTTATCCGGGATAGGCGGAGTGATCAGACCGGGCATTGTTCACCGCCTGGATAAAAATACTTCCGGCCTGATGGTAGTAGCAAAAAATGATTTAGCACATCTTGACTTATCAAGACAGATAAAAGATCATCAGGTAACCAAAAAATATCTCGCCTTGGTCCACGGCGGCCTGAGAGATGATTCCGGAGTTATAGATGCACCGATCGGCCGGAATTTGAAAAACAGGAAAAAAATGGCAGTTACCGAAGGAAAAAGCAGGGAAGCAATAACTCATTTCAAGGTGTTAAAAAAATTTTCCGGCTATACCCTGGTCGAAGCAACTCTTCGTACGGGCAGAACTCATCAGATAAGAGTACATCTGGCTTTTATCGGCTATCCCATCGTTGGTGACCAGCTATATGGTCACAGGAGACAGGGATTAAATATCCACAGGCAGGCTTTGCATTCTTATGTTTTAGGGTTTGTACACCCCGCATCTAAAGAATATATGGAATTTTCTGCCCCTCTACCCCAAGATATGCAGGAATTAATTGATTGTCTGGAAGGAATTGAAAAATAGAGTATTAGAATTATTTTTGAGAAATCTTCTTCATGCTCCTGATTTCTTCCAAATCTATTTTTATCCAAAGCCCCTTTTCTTGAGAATAAATAACCATCCCCGGCCTGGCTTTTTTAGGTTTTTTTACGTGTTTTTTAAGAGTATAATCGACCAATACTTTATCATCTTTTTTGGCTTTACTAAAATAAGCAGCTAAATTTGCGGCCTGGATTAAGGTGTCGAGCGGAAGAGATTGCTTGCTCCCTTTATTTTTAATGATAATATGAGACCCTTGAATGTTTTTTGCATGAAGCCAGGTATCATTACCGGAAGCTAATTTAAAAGTTAAGAAATCATTTTGCAGGTTATTTTTCCCCAGATAGATTTCCCAGCCATCTTTAGAGATATATTTAACCGGCACCAGTCTGTTCTTTTCTTTTTTGGGCTTTTTAAGGGGAGCGGTGGCCTTCTTTGCCCATCCCAATTTTGTTAAGTTATCATAAATTTTGAGCAGATTGGGAAGAGAATTACTTTCTTGCTCATATAATTTCTGAAGCCCGGTCAGCTGAGCAAGCCTTAACTTATGGTTCTTTAATTGCTCGAAAATTATCTGGAAACTATCTTTTGTTTTTCGGTATTTTTTAAAATATAACCGGGCATTTTCTAAAGGGGTCAATTTATCGTTTAGCGGGACGGTTATATTTTCCTGCCGGGGAGAATAATAGTTGATGGTGACAATTTCCCTGTCTCCTCTTTTAATGCTGGAAAGATTTGCTTTTATTAGTTCACCGCTTATCTTATATTTTTCACAATTTTTCACTTCTTCCAGTTTTTTTTGGCAATCGCTTATCTTATTATTTATTTTCAGCATATTTTTTCTGATTATCTGGTCTAACTTATTTTGCATAGATAGAATTTCCCGTTCTTTCTCCAGTTCGATAAATAAAGATTGCAGGCAGGAATTCGTATCATTAAAAGTTTGCATATGGTATTTGGGAAACTGAATTGAATCGATTATAGACCAGGCTTTTATCGTTTTAGATAGGGGATCCGAAAAGAGGGCCGGCTTAAAATTATAATTTTTAATATTTGTTACAATTCTATTAAAAGAAGTCCAGAGCATTTCCAAATCTGCCCCGGATATCTCAGATAGGTTCTTTTCCGGGGATAAATTTGCCTGAAGGACTACCTCTTTTGCGCTCTGAGGGCTTATGCCTATTAAACTGTCCTGTATTAGCCTCCAGAGGGTTATATCTTTATTTTCTGCGGATAGGGTAAAAATATTAAAGAAGCCTTCACGGGTAATATTTAAAGGATTCAATTTATTCTGAGAAGGAGGGGGGATATAGAGCTTTCCGGGCATAATTTCCCGATACCTGTTAATATTAAAATCTATTAGTTTTACGGCGGTTTCTATGGTTTTATCTTCTTTAATAAGAATCATATTACCGTGTTTACCCATAAATTCTGCTACCAGTATTTTATCTGGTAATTTACCGAACTTTTGGTAGGGTCTAATAATAAAATGTAAAATACGATCAAAATTGGGGTGTTCGATATCTAATATTTTCCCTCCCCTTAGCTGATTTTGCAGAAGAGTTAAAAAAGGAGAACTGATAGTCTTTTGCCTATTTTTTAATTCGGTAAAGTAAATTTCAGGAAGCGAGGGGTCAAGGGAAATGTGGATATTAAAGGTTTCTCTTTTATTCTTTATACCATTTGAGGCAAAAGGCTTATAAGGTTTTACTTCAATAATGATTTTATATTTTTTAGTCTGAATCAGGCTTATTATCTTTCCCTCTTTAAATTTATCCAGAAGCTCTTTTCTCATTGCTTCAAAAGTGATGCTATCCAGGGACATATTAATCTCCTTGCTGATATATTTAACTTTAATATAATCTATTATAGAGGCATAATCAAGAAAATAAAAATGACAAAGGACCCTGACATTGGTATCGAGTATCGAGTATATAGTAAAATACAGTAATAAGTGATGAGTAATGTGTAACAAGTAATAAGTTTTGAGTTGTAGGTTGCAAGTTTAAAAAAGTAGGGGCGTATTGCATACGCCCTCAATGCTTAATGTAAAACCTAAATCCTAATTTCTTTAACGCGATACGATGCACTAACGATTAATTCAATCGGTCAATCGGTGAATTGGAGAATTGGTAAATTGGTGGATTGATTATTGCGAAATAATTTGACAAGCAGTAAGTATTACCCTAAAATTAGTGTGAAGTTTATAATTTTATGGAAATATGGTACATAAGGAGAAACAAAGTTGATTAAAAGCATGACCGGTTACGGTGTGGGAAGGATTAAAGCAAAAGACGGAGAATGCCTGGTAGAGATAAAAAGCTTAAACAATAAATATTGTGACGTAAATATAAAAAACAACTTTCAATCTTTGGAAATTGAACAAAAGATAGAAAAGTTAATAAAAGATAGGGTTTCAAGAGGAAAAGTTAATATTTTAGTAAGAGTTGAAAACTATGGCCTGACGGAAGAGAAGATAATATTAAATGAAGATGTTGCCGATTCCTATTATAAAAATCTAAAAGCCTTAAAAAAGAAGTTTAAATTAAAAGACGAAATAGCCATAGATTCTATGCTTAAGTTTAAAGATATATTTAAAATAGTAAAGGAAGAAGAGAGTGCCAAGATATGGCCCCTGGTAGAAAAAGCCACGAATCTTGCCTTAGATTCTTTGCTGAAAATGAGGGGAAGGGAAGGTAAGGTTCTTGTTGCAGATATCCGAAAAAGAGTCAAGAAAATACGAAAGTTAATAGATAAAATTGAGAAATATTCAAAATCGTCACCGCTCGATTACAAAGGTAAATTTTTAAGCAAGATAAAAAATTTGACCGATGGCCTGAATGTTGATGAGGGAAGAATTGAATTAGAGGCAGCAATATTTGCTGAAAAGACGGATATCACCGAAGAAATTACCAGATTAAAAAGCCACCTTATCCAATTTGATGATTTGTTAAATTCTGAGGAATCCGTGGGAAGAAAAATGGATTTTTTAACCCAGGAGATAAATCGGGAGGTAAATACTATCGGGTCAAAGACTAATGATATAGAGGTAACTTCTTTGGTTGTTTTGGTAAAAAGTGAATTGGAAAAGATAAGGGAACAGGCCAGAAATATAGAATGACAGAGGACAAAATATGCTGAATAATTTAGTCAATATAGGTTTTGGAAATTTTGTGAATTCTACCAGGGTAATAACCATTTTAAGTCCGGATTCCGCGCCGGTGAAAAGGTTAAAAGAGGAAGCAAGGGTAGATAAAAGGTTAGTTGATGCTACTTATGGGAGAAGAACGAGAGCAGTGATAATTACAGATAGCAATCATGTAATTTTATCTTCCATTCAACCGGAAACCATTGCCCATAGATTCACCGAATATAGCGAACAAAATTTTAAATTAAAAGAAAACACTCTAAAGTAGGTAATTTTAAATATGACTGACGATAAAGAGTTTTTATCTTCTATCTCTAAACTCGATACTCGATACTCGATACTCGATACGAAATCTTGTAGGGGCTTGCTGTTTATTATCTCCGGCCCATCAGGTGTAGGTAAAGGTACTTTAAGGGAAAAGGTGTTTAATATTTTCCTTGATTTAAAATACTCAGTTTCGGTGAATACCCGCCCTCCCCGAAAGAGTGAAATAGAAGGCAAGGATTATTATTTTGTAACAGTAGATGAATTCGAAAGGATGATAAAAGAAAATAAATTTGTAGAATGGGCTATTGTCCATGGAGATTATAAGGGTACGCCTATAAAATTTTTAATAGAAGAACTTCAAAAAGGGAGAGATGTCCTGCTGGAGTTAGATGTTCAGGGTGCTATGCAGATAAAGAAGAAATTTCCTGATGGTATTTTTATTTTTATAGCTCCTCCAACCTGGAAGGATTTAGAGGATAGATTGCGAAAAAGAAATACTGAGGGAGAAAAAGCACTGGAAAAAAGATTAAAAGATGCCCACATTGAAATAAAATATAAAAAAAATTATAATTATCTGGTAGTGAATGATAATATAAAAACCGCTTTGAAAAAAATAGAGTCTATAATAATTGCCGAAAGGTGCAAAATAGCAAACTATAAAAAATGAATATTGGTTGTAAAATAGTATAATTTTAGCAAAGAGGAAGGATGAGAAATAAATATGTTAGATAATGATTTTTTATTAGCGATGATGGTAGCAAAAAGAGCGAAAGAGTTAATGGGGGGGGCTAAAATTTTGGTGGAAACCAAACATAGAAAGCCTGTTAAAATTGCCTTAGAAGAGATAAAAGCAGGAAAAGTATTCATTAAAAAGGATGAAGAGCCTCTAAAGGCTGAACAGATATTTAATGAAGGTGAAAAACCTGAAAAAGTTGAAGACATGTCTGATGAAGTTAAAGAACCTGAAAAAGTTGAAGACATATTTAATGAAGATAAAGAATCTGGAAAGTCTGAAGGCTTATTAGATGATTAAGTGCTGACATGAGGTATGGGAATGACAGATGTAGGGGCACGATGCATCGTGCCCATGATAATTAAAAGACAATAATATAAGGAGGGCACAATTCATTGTGCCCCTACAAATAGCTCCTGATTCTTTATCTTTCTCTTTTTCTCTTTCGTTTTCTTAGCTATATACTTGTTTCTTAACTCGATACGAATTACTATTTACTAATGACTAATTTAACCAACTAACCAACTAACTGTACGCTATACAACGCGATACGATATACGATATACCAAAAAAAGAGGTAAAAAAAGTGTTAAAAGGAAAGAAAATACTCCTGGGAGTTACCGGAAGCATAGCTGCTTATAAAGCAGCTGGGATAGTGAGTTTATTAAAGAAAAAAGGCGCAGAGGTTTTTGTAATTATGACCGAATCTGCCACCAAATTTGTTCAACCTTTAACCTTTTCTACTCTTTCCGGAAATCCGACAATAGATAATCTGTTTTCTACCAACGATAAGATGGTAGTAAAACATATCTCTCTTGCCCAATGGGCTGACCTGATATTGATTGCCCCGGCTACGGCAAATATTGTCGGTAAAATTGCCAACGGTATCGCCGATGATATGTTAACCACTACAGTGATGGCTTCCAAAGTGAAGGTCATCTTTGCCCCGGTAATGAATAAGAATATGATATCTAACCCCTTGTACCAGCAGAATGTAGAAAAATTAACCGCCTTAGGGTATGAGTTTATCGATTCAGAATATGGCCGATTGGCTTGCGGCGAAACGGGAAAGGGTAGATTAGCAAATATCGAAGATATAGTAGATACGGTTGAGTATGCCCTGACCCTTAAAAATGATTACCAGGGCAAGACGGTATTGGTTACTGCTTCCTGCACCAGAGAACCTATTGATCAAGTAAGATTTATTTCCAACTATTCTTCCGGTAAGATGGGATTCGCTTTAGCCAAGGATGCCCGGGCCAGAGGGGCAAGGGTTATTCTAATAACCGGGCCAACCTCTTTGCCCGCCCCCAAGGGGATTACCACAATTTCAATTGAATCTGCGGAAGAAATGAAAAAAGAAGTTTTTAAATATTTTCCGGAGGCGGATATAATAATTTCCGCCGCAGCAGTAGCTGATTTCAGACCCAAGAAAGTATTTGCCGGAAAGATTAAAAAAACAAAGAATGAAAATCCGTTTATTGAACTGGAAAGAACTCCTGATATCCTCTATGAATTAGGAAAGAAAAAGGTAGATAAAATATTAGTTGGATTCGCCGCTGAAACAGAAAATTTGGCAGCCAATGCCCTTAAAAAATTGAAGGAAAAAAGATTAGATCTAATTGTCGCTAATGATATATCGGCAAGAGAAGCCGGGTTTGGCTCAGATAAAAATAGAGCCAGGATGATAAACAGCAAAGGAACCGCCCGGGAATTATCCCTTATGCCTAAAATTGAAATGGCCGAAAAAATCTTGGATGAAATTTTAAAAATAAAGTGAATAATGGAATTAATGAGTTTATTAATATGCATGGTGAAAAGAAATATGCCGAAATAGTAATCCTGGAATATAATTTTGATAAAATATTTCACTACTGTATTCCCCAGGATTTAAAAGACCGGATATCCCTCGGCTCGAGAGTGACCATACCTTTCCGGGGTAAGGTGACTACAGGATGCATAGTGGGATTTTTAGCGAAATCGGATGTTAAAAACTTGAAGGATATTCAGCAAATAACCGATAAAAAACCTCTCCTCACTCCCCAGGTAATCAGATTAACCAAATGGATTTCTAATTATTATCTCTGTTCCTGGGAAAAGACCTTAAATTATGTTATTCCCAAGACCAGCAAGGCCTGGCTTAATAAATTCGATATAACGGATATTTCACCCCCAAACTCCCCCCGACTGCCCGAAGATGATAAATCCTCGGATAATGAGATTAAGCTTTCTGAAGAAGAAGTGAAAGAAAGAACCCACTTAAAAGATATAGAAAATATTATAAATAATAAAAAGTTTAAAACAGTTCTAATCCGTGGAAACGATTTTAACAGCAGGATGAAAATCTATTTAAAGAGTATCCGAAAGACCTTAAAAGAGGGGAGGCAGACCATTATATTGGCTCCTACTGAATCTCATCTATCGGAATTATCCGCACTGCTAGAAAAAGAATTTAAGGATAACATGGTAGTCTTTGATGAAAAGATAGACCAGAAGGCCAAATATCAGAAATGGATTAAAATAAGAAATTCTCAGGTAAATATAGCCCTGGGGATGAGGTCATCCATATTCGTGCCCCTTGACAGATTAGGATTGATTATCGTGGAGCGGGAGCATAGCAGCCTGTACAAAGAAGAAAGGTCTCCCCGCTATAATGCCCGAGAAGTGGCTCTAAAACGAGCAGAATTGGAGGGCATCCCCCTGATTCTGAGCAGTGAAACACCGTCGATGGAATCTTACTGGAATGTCCATGAAAATAAATTTCTGGAGGCGGAGCTGAACACCGGAGGTGAAAGAGAAAATCTATTAAAAAAAACCATAATAGATATGACTAAGGAAAAGTCCAAAAAAAAGATAATAAGCTATGAACTTCAGCAAGCCATTTCCAGAAGTTTAAAGAACAAAAAGCAGGTCGTACTTTTTTTAAACAAGAGGGGTTTCTCGAGTTTTATGATTTGCAGCCAGTGCGGTCATATACCTAAATGTTCCGATTGCAATACTTCCTTTTCTTATCATTTAGATATTCAAAAAAGGGCTCAACTGATTTGTCATAACTGTGGGAAAAGGGCAAAAGTAACAGATGTTTGTGCTAAATGCGACAGTAAAGAGATTCGTCCCCTGGGGATGGGAACCCAAAAATTAGAGAGTGAAATCAAGAAGATGTTCACCCGGGCTGAAATAAGGCGTCTGGATCGGGATTCGTTAATTATAGATGATGATTATCGGCAAATCCTGGAAGAATTCAATCAGGGAAATACCGATATATTGATAGGTACCCAAATGGTGTTAAAGGGAGTGGATTTTAATAATGTAGATTTAATAGGGATTATTTCCGCTGACACTCTGCTGAATCTGCCGGATTATCGTTCAGGGGAAAAAACCTTTCAGTTGCTTAGTGAAGTTATTTCCTCTTTCAGGGAGATCAGCTTTCCCAAGGAAGTGATTATTCAGACCTTTAACCCCGAAGATCACTGTATAGTTGCCTTAAAAGAACAGGATTATAATTATTTTTACCAAAAAGAAGTTGAATTACGGAAAGAACTGGATTACCCTCCCTTTACCCATATTATTAAAATCGTAATTTCAGGAGAAGAGAAGGAAGCAGTCAAGCAGAGGGCGGAATATCTAATCAGTTATTTGGAATCCTTCCGCAAAGATAAAGAGTCTACGGAATTTAAATTGTTGGGTGACGTAAATATGGTATTATGGAAATCGAGGAACAACTTTAAGGTACAATTTTTAGTAAAAGTAAAGGATTTGGAAAAATTTAATCAGGCATTTAAGAAAAAATATGATAAAATGTTATCAAAGCATTTTGACCAAAAAAACAGATTGACTATTGATGTCGATCCGGTAAGGATGATATAGAGATAAAATTATTACACAGATTAAATCGGTGTAATCTTCCTGTAATCAGCGTAATCATTGCTAAGGCAATAGGAGAAGACAGATGGCAATATTAGAAATTAAAGAATACGGCGAACCCGTTTTAAGGGAAAAGGCACTACCGGTTAAGGAAATTACCCCGGAAATATTGAATCTTATAAAAGATATGGCTGAGACCATGTATACCGCTTCCGGTGTAGGTCTTGCTGCCTTGCAAGTGGGGGTACCAAAAAGAATAATTCTTGTTGACGGAGAAGAAGATGGATTAATAGTATTGATAAATCCGGTGATTATCAAAAGCGAGGGAGAAGTTGTAGCAGAAGAGGGATGTTTAAGTGTTCCCGATATCTACAGCCAGGTCATGCGTTCATCAAAAGTAACGATAAAAGCGCTTAACGAGAACGGAGACCCGATTGAAATTACCAAAGAAGATTTAATTGCCCGCGCTCTGCAGCATGAAATCGATCATTTAGACGGGATTTTATTTGTTGATAGAATAGGAAGAATGGAAAGACAGATATTATTAAATAAATTAAAAAAGAAAAAATAATAAAAAAAGGTGATAATTATGCTTAGGATTATTTTTATGGGAACGGCAGACTTTGGCGGGCAGGTTTTAGAGAAACTGACTGACAGTAGAGAAAATAAAATAGCAGTAATTACCCAGCCGGACCGTCCCCAGGGGCGCGGTAGGAAAATATTGCCCACTCCTGTAAAAAAAATAGCCCTCGATAAGGGGCTGGAAGTATTTCAGCCGGAGAAGATCAATGATGAGGAATCTATAAAGAGAATAAAAGAATTTAACCCGGACATTATCCTGGTAGTGGCTTACGGCCAGATTCTTTCCAACCCTATATTAAATATTCCCAAAATAGGCTGTATAAATATCCACGGCTCACTCCTGCCTAAATATCGGGGTGCCGCCCCCATTAACCGGGCTGTTATAAACGGTGAAAAGGAGACCGGGATAACTTTTATGTTTATGAAGGAGAAAGTAGATGCCGGTGATATCATCTTTCAGGAGAAGATAGACATTTTACCGGATGAGACCTACGGGGAACTTTACTACAGGTTATCCGATTTAAGCGCCAGGTCACTCCCCAAACTTTTAAAAAAAATAAAAAGCGGAAAGATAGAAAGAATCTCCCAGGATAATAAACTGGTAACCTTTGCCCGAAAGATGAACAAAGAGGATGGTAAAATAGACTGGAGTGATAAGGGAGAAAAGGTATATAATCTAATCAGAGGAACTATTCCCTACCCCGGTGCCTTTACCTATTATAAAGGCAGAAAACTGAAAATTACCCGGGCAAGATTTCTAAATGATTATAAGGTTGAAACGGACGCCATTTCCCCCAAACCCGGAAGGATGGTTAGAACCGAAAAAGATGTAATTTTAATCTCTACCGGGGATAAGGGTGTTATAAAAATATTAAGGCTGATTCCCGCCGGCTCAAAAGAATTAACCGCCAGCGAATTTGTTAATGGCTATAAAATCAAAGTAGGAGAAGTATTAGGTTAGGAGGTTTTATGTTTTTTTTCGACAGTACCATATTTATTTTAATACCGGCCATAATTTTAACTCTTTATGCCCAATACAAGATTAAAACAACCTATTTAAAATATTCAAAAATATTGGCTAAAAACGGATTAAACGGGAAGGAAACAGCCGAGGAACTGTTATCACGACACAATTTGAGCAATATTAAGATAGAACCGATAGAAGGCCGCCTTTCTGACCACTATGACCCCAGACAGAAAAAGCTGGGCCTATCCAAAGAAATATATTATGGTAAATCCTTAGCTGCTCAGGGGATTGTAGCCCACGAAATCGGTCATGCCCTTCAGGATGCCAAAAACTATTTTCCGCTTTCCCTTCGCAGCAATCTGGTACCGGTCACCAATATCGGCTCCCGAATGGCGATCCCCCTGTTTTTAATCGGCTTTATCTTCAGTTCTCCCGCCCTGATGGATATCGGTATTATTGCCTTTTCCTTAGCTGTCCTGTTTCAGTTAGTCACTTTACCGGTCGAATTTGATGCCAGCAAGAGAGCGGTAAACCTGTTGGTTGGAGCAAACATTGTTTCGGATACAGAAGAGATTAATTCCGTTAAAAAAGTTTTAAGCGCCGCCGCATTAACCTATGTGGCTGCTACCTCTGTAGCAGCCTTTCAGCTGTTACGACTTATAGTGCTGAGAAATAGAAGATAGAAGGGAATATAAAATAAATCAGGTCTATGAAAAAAACA
>DAOUTX010000022.1 GCA_030668465.1 Atribacterota bacterium
ACCATCTTTCCATTTAAACCACTAATTATGGGGAGAATCAAGACCAAAGCTGCTTTTGGGGTAAAGATAACCGGCATCTTCCCGCTTTCTACAGGTACAATTTTATCTCCCCATTTTAAATTTTCAATTATCTCAGAAGTCAATTCCTTAGCATGAAGATTGTCTTTTCCCGACTCAAGAGAAGACTCAATTATTAACATATCTTGGTCTTCGATTTGTTGAGCCATCACCGAATAGGCAATTGCAGTTTTATTGTAAGAAAAATTCCCTCCCCTGGAATTAAGATATTCTATCTCGCTATAATCTTTTAAAATAGTGACATCGTAACGCAATTTTCGATTGAAATCCTTCATTCTTTTTACAATATCTTCGCCTATTTTTACCATCTCTTCAATACTTTTATCTGTTACTTTTTCATCATGTACATTTATTTTTTCTTTCCCGCTTCTTTTGGTCTCCCCCGGAAAATCAAAAGAAGCCGTTGAACCAAATTCAGAAGTAGCCACTGCCTTTTCAACTATCAAATCAAAGTCTTCATTTCCTGTAGATGAAGAGAATCCTATCCTCCCTTTATTTATCACTCGCAATGCCTTCCCTTCACTCTCAAAAATATCGATAGATTTTAATCTATTTACCTCAAAATTTACCGGAATAGTCTTGCTCTTGGCTTTAAATAGCTCGGCTGAGTCTACTTCCTTGCAGACTTGTTGTAATAATTTTTCCATCTCATCTACCTCCTACTACTACTTTTTTTAGCCTGAGATGAGGACTTCCCCAAGAGACTGGTAGGGGATTTTGAGCCGCTTTTCCGCATCCTCCGCCGGATTCAATCATCTTTAAATCATTTCCTACTCCCTCAATATTAAGAAGGGTGGTAAATAAATTCCCACTTAAAACTACATCTTTAACCGGATCGGTAATCTCCCCATCTCTTATCATAAAACCTTCCCCGGCACTAAAAGTAAACGTCTCAAAGGTGGTCATCCCTCCATAGCAATCTTTAGCATAAATTCCCTTTTTTATTCCGGATAATAAATCTTTCAAAGGAGTATCTCCATTTTCGATATAAGTATTAGTCATTCGAACAATGGGTTTGAAGCGATAATTAAGGGCGCGGGCATTTCCGGTTGGTTCTTCCCCCATTTTAGCAGCTGTCTCCCGCGAATGGAGTCTGCCTGTCAGGATTCCCTCTTTTATCAGATAATTTTTCTTTGTTCTCACACCTTCATCATCATATTTGGCAGAACCTAACAAATCCGGAACAGAACCATCATCAACTACATTGAGTTTGGGTGAGCCAAATTTCTTCCCTAATTTCATTAAACCACTCATCCTCTCGTCTTCATATAAAAAATCAGCTTCACTAAGATGTCCAAAGGCCTCATGGATAAAAACCCCGCCTAATGTCTGATCTAAAATAACTGTATATTCTCCACCTTCAACCGGCTGTGCCTTAAGAAGATTGACTGCCCGAAAAGCTGCTCTTTGTGCTTTGGTGGAAATTTTTTCCATTATTACAAAACCCTTGGTAGTTCCAACGCTTTCACTGGCCAGCTGAACATTGTCCCCCTCTCGGGCTATGGCTGTAAAACGCGCGCTTAAAAATGGTTTTTCCTGTTCGATATAACTACCTTCCGAATTGGCAAAATAAATAGTAGAAAATCTGTCGGTATAGATTACATTAGAGGATTGGATTAGAGGATTGGATTTCATAATTATATTATTATAATTTTCCATTAATTTCTTTTTCTCTCTCAAACTTATCTGGCGAAAATCCTTATCTAATTCCCTGTTAATTATTTCCACAACTGGCGAAATAATGGCCAATTTGCTCTCTTCTTTGCCGATTAAACTCGCCACCTCAATTGCCTCTCTAACTTTTTCTTCCAAATCATCAAACTGATTAAAGGAGACAAAACCCCATCCCCCTTTTACCAGGGCACGGACATTTCCTCCTGCCTGCTGGGAACAATTTATTTTTTCTAACTTCTCCCCTTGAAAATGAATGGTAGTAGCTTCTTTCTTTTCCGCTCTTATTTCGATATAATCTGCACTATTTTTTTTATTTTTTAAAGCTTTTTCAAAAATTTCTCTCATTATTACTTTCTCCTTTGTATATTCTAATTATTTCAATTCTACTTTTTCTCTGCTTCATTTATTTTATTTTTTAATATTGCTTTTTCATCTAAATAAATCGACCTTTCTAACCACCAAATCCATTTGCTCCATTTTTCTTTAAAATCTTTATTCTCTTCTTTGATATTTATAAAACCACTTACCTTGGCATCCATCTCGTCAGCATAATGAAGAGCAATAGCTGCTAAAATACTGGGAAGTCTGGGGGAACCAAATTCAAAATGGCCATGATGACTTAAAAGAGTATGTTTTGCCATTAATTCTAAATCTTTTGGAAAACTATCCAAACTTTTTATTTTTTGATCAACCATCTCTATGCCTATGGTAATGTGGCCCAGAAGCTTACCTTCATCGGTATGTTCCATAGCCTTATCGTAGGCATATTCCCTTATTTTACCTATATCATGAAGAATAGCCATAGTAATTAAAAAATCACGGTTCATTTCTTTATAGATATTACCTACAGTCTCACAAATATCCACTACATTTACAGTATGTTCAAGTAAGCCTCCGAGATAAGGTTGGTGTACTTTTGTTGCTGCAGGGGCTCTTTTAAATTTTTGGGCAAATTCCGGATCATCAAAAAAACTCTTTAAAAGATTCTGTAGATGATAATTCTCGATAGAATCAATCTTTGAAAAAATATTATCCATCAGTTCATCTAAATTTTCCTTTGATTGGGGTAAATAATCTGAATAATCTTCATTTAAGGGAGTAGTTTTAATAAGGGAAGAAACTGTTGCCTGAAGGGTTCTGTCAATTTTTCTTTTGGTTATCTGCCCTTGAACTCGGGCAAATTCAATTTTACCTAATTCTTCTACTTTATCGGAAGAAACATCCCAATTTATAGCTTCAATTTCCCCGGTCTTATCAGCAATTTTAAAGAACATATCTATGGTTCTTTTATCTCTTCTCACTCTGAATTCTACATTTTTTATGATAAATATATCATCTATCTTAGTATTCAAACTTAAATTATCCACCATTTGTTTTTTAACCAAAACACTTCACTCCTTTTCTAATATTTTTTACACAGAAATGGTTTTGTTAGTGTATACTTTTTCTATCTTTTTTTTCGCTTTCTTAACTCGATACTCAATGCTATCTACTTGATGCTGTTTATAAGCACTTGACAATGATACTTATTTTCTTTATTCTATTTTCAGTAAGGCTCTTTCTTTCAGATACTTTTTATTTTTAAATTTATCTTCAAATACAAGCCGAAGTGGCGGAACTGGTAGACGCGCTACGTTCAGGGCGTAGTAGGTGTATGCCTGTGGGGGTTCAAATCCCCCCTTCGGCACCAAATTTAATTGGCCAGCTGGCCAATTAAATTAGTCGTTAGTGAATAGTATTTAGTATATAGTAGGAGATAAGCGGGTTTGATGAATCGAACCCCTACCTTCTAAATACTTTAAGTTATTAGCTATCATTCTGAATTCTGATTTCTGTCTTCTTCAATACATACTATATACTAATAATTCTAAATGTTCCACGCTATTTATATTCTGACTCCTGTATCCTGAATTCTGATTTCTATTTTTCTTCACGCGATACTCGATACGCGATACTAAATTGGCTTCTGGTTTTTCTTTACATAATCAGATAATACTTTCACTACTCTGTCCATTTCCCATTCTTCTCCGATAGTAAATCTGATAAATTGGTCGTCTAAACCGGAAAATTCATTTTCCCAGCCAGGTAAAGTATAAATATCTTTTTCCTTTAGATGCTTCCAAACTCTTTCGGTTTCTTCCTTATTCTTAAACTCAATTAAAACAAAATTTGCTTGGGAATTATAAGCAGAAAATCCTAGTTCATTTATTTCCCTTATAAATTTATCTCTTACTTTCTTTATTTTTTCCCAAGCTTTTCGATAATAATCTAAATATTTTAGGACTTTTGTCGCAGCTTTTTCGGCTATTCTATTTACTCTAAAATATTGGCCAAAAGTTGCCAATCTCTTTATATTTTGAGGATTAGAAATGGCAAAACCCAAACGTAATCCCGCCAGACCAAAATTTTTGGAAAAGCTTCTGGAGATAATTAAATTTTCATACTTATCTATCAAGTCCACTACGGTCTCTCCCAAATACTCGTAATTACATTCATCAACTACTACCATCCCTTTTGCTCTTTGCAAAATATTAATTATATTCTCCTGAGGAATTCTCGTCCCGGTAGGATTATTAGGATTGCATATCCAAACCAAAGAAGCTTTATCTAATTGTTGAGCCGAATAATTAAAGGAATATACTCCATCAATCAAACAGTTAACTAAAATTTTAGATAACCCTCCTCTATCTGCACTCACTTCATATTGAGAAAAAGTAGGAATAGGAATTAAAACCTCTCCCTTGTAAGCTCGGGAAACTATCTCAATAACCTCATCTGAACCATTGGTGGGCAAAATATTTTCCATCTTTACACCTACATATTCAGCTAATACTTGTCGGAGTTTAGTATATTCTCCCCCCGAAGGATATCGGTTAATATCCTTAAGCTCCTCGGATAATTCCTTTAACATCTCCTCGGGCAAAGGATATTTAAAATAAGATTGGGTTAAAAATATCTTTTCTTTTTGTGAGGATTTTTTCTTTATCCTATCTCTCATTCAAATTTTTTCCTCTTTTTATTCTATTATTTCTATTTTTTAAAGTATTTAGAGGATAACTTTTCCCATTCTTGGTGGAAAGTTTCCTTCATTATACCTTTTTCTATGTCTGTCATAAAGGAAGCTTGGATAGAATTAAAATTAATCTTCCTTATCTCCTCTAAACTAAATCCAAACTTTTGAATTAGAATTAAATATTCGTTGTTAATTGAGGTATTAAACATAGTAGGGTCATCAGAATTAATTGTTACCATTAATCCATCTTTAAAATAATCTCTAACCGGATGTTCTTTAAAAGATTTGCATACCCGTGTTTTAATATTGCTAACTACGCACATCTCTAAAGGAATTTGTCTTTCTTGAAGAAAATTAATCAATCGAGGATCTTCGTACGCCCTTAATCCATGACCTATTCGCTCTGCTCCCAGTTCATTGAGGGCTGCCCAAATAGATTTGGCTCCATCTGTTTCACCAGCATGGGCAGTAAGTCGAAAACCCCGTTCTCTGGCTTTCTGATAAACTTTAGTAAAAAAACCTGCCGGAAATAGTTTTTCACTTCCTCCCAGACCAATACCTATAAGTCCCCGACCTAAATAACCGGATAATTCTTTTATCAAATTCATACCCATACGTGGACCATAATCTCTAACTACATCTACAATCAATTCACTCCGAATCCCAAAATTATCAAAAGCTTTTTTCTTGCCCTTAATCAAACTTTCAGTTATTCCACAAGCAGATAATTTTTTATTTCTGAAGGTAAAATCCCGCGGAGAGTAAAAAGATTCTACATATTTCACATTTTGTTGACTCAAGCTCTGTAGAACCCGATAAGCTAATTCTTCAAAATCCTCATATTCGGTAATAAAACTGTTCTTCCATAACCAAACTTTAATAAATTTAACAAAATTAGAATAGACCAACCGTTTTTTTAGGTCTTTCAAGTTTTTAATTAATTTATTATCCCCTTGTCTTTGAATAAAACCAAATAAAGTGTTTAGAGGAATTGCTCCTTCCAGGTGAAGGTGCAGTTCGACTTTGGGAATTTCCAATATAAATTTTTCCAATCTGTCTGAAAGCTCTATCATCTCAAGAATTCATATACTTCTCCCTTTCAATTTTTCGCAAATCTGCTTCTCCCAAACCAAAATAATGTCCAATTTCATGAATAACAACTCTTCTAACAGATTCCTTTATTTCTTCTTTATTTTTACAATGTACTTCTATAGGCTTTTTAAAGATAATAATCTTATCAGGCATAACATTCCTATACCAGATACCTCTTCTGGTATAGGGGACTCCCCGATAAAGACCCAAAAGTCCATAAGGTGATTTGATCTTCATCTCCCTAAGAAGTTCCTGAGAAGGCAAGTTTTCAATTACTACAACGATATTTTCCATCTTTTCTTTAAATTTTTCAGGAAGGCTGCTTATTGCCTCTGCTACTAATTCTTCAAATTCTTCTTCGGTTACTTTCATTTTACTTTACTGTCTCTTCCTTCAAGTTTTTTATGAATTCTTTCACTTTCTGCATATATTGGTCCCTTGCCACTTCTCGTGAGGTCAGCTCAAGTAAAGCAAGTGGGATTTTTTGACTAAGGTTTTTCATATCAGCAAATACTTTCTTAGAATCTGAACCTAATCTGGTACAGAAAAAAGCTACTTTTTTAAATTCTTCTTTGCATAAAGAAAGATAAGTTCTGATAGGAGTAGAAATATTAGAGGACCAGATAGGGATTCCGATAATAACCAAATCGTATAAAGAGGGATTATTTTTTATCTCTTTAATTGCGGTTAATCTTCTCAAGTTAGCATCAGTCCCAGCACTTAAAAATCCAGGAATTTCCTTCCTGTTCTTAGTATCAAAAATCTCTTCCTTATCACATTTTAAGATATCTGAAATAGCTTCGGCTACTTTTTTAGTTTTACCGCTCCTCGAATAAAATGCCACTAATATTTCCATCATTTTATAACTTTTCTCCCATTCTAACCCAATTTAATTAAAATTTAATTATTTTAACCTTCGCGTATCATATTTAGCAAATACGATGTATCTTAAATAATTCCGTTTCGTTTATTATATCCTTGCCAATAGCGGCTGAAACTCCATCCCAAATTTACCGAAGAAAGACGATCTAATTTAGAACCCCAATTTTTAACTATGGCTCTAGCTCGGATAAAATATTCATTAATTTGTTTTTGATTTAATGTGCTTAAGCTGTTTTCGATAGAGGAAATTATTTCTTCCTCATAATTAATTATTAAAGGCTGGATTTCAACTTGTGCAGAATTAAAATTTAGTAAAGCCTTTCGATGAAAACGCTCACTTTCCCACCAATAAGATTTTGAATTATAATTTTTACTTCCCTCGCTATACTCACCGGGAACAGTGGTATCGGGAGAAAAGACGGGGAAAAAGGGGCTTATACAGGGGTTGGAAGCCCCGGTGGTATAAAAGAATTGCTTACCCTCACCAATTTTTGCTACCAGAGAACAGACTGTTTGGTTTCGGCGAAATAATTTGTTTGCTGCGTGCAGGCACAAGGTGGCGCCAGGTCCATGATTGGGAGTCCATTGGGAATTTTTTCCATGATCTCGTAAAATATTTATAAAATCTTTAATAGTCAACCTCTTCTTCCTCTGTGAAAGTAAGGCTCGGGAACGTTTTTCCCGTTCAGTCCCCTTGGCAGCCCAGGTTATAAATTTAGCAGAATAACATTTTCGGAAATTAAAATCTTCCCTCTTTTTACAGTAACCTCTTTTAATGGCATTCTCTATCAACCCTTCAGAGCAAGAATCATAATCTTTCTGTAAAGATATTATATTAGATATGTTCCAAACATCCTTGATTTTTTTCCAGGCCCACCAGGTTTTTACTGTTTCTAATACATAGGCCTCTTTCTTATCGGCAATTAAAAAACTATTCATATATTTTAATTTCAATCGATAACCGCAATTGCCTCCCTGTCCATGCTTTTCTAATAATTGAATAAGGATCTCTAAGGCCTGTCGAGCAGTTCGACTTCTTTCGAGGGCCAAGCGAACTAAATCCATACCGGTTAGGCCTGTTTTATTCGGCTTTTCTCTGGTAAATATTGATTCATTACCAATAACCACCCCATGTTCATTGGCTCCCATCTCTGCACCAAACATCCAGAAAGGTTGACAGAGTAATACCCGGGCTGTTTCTGGAACCTGGGGGATAGTCAAATAGGTACATTGAACGGTTTCGCTTAAATCATGCTTTTTGCGGGGGACTATAAGGATGTTTTGGGTTTCATCAGGTTCTCGATTACTGTTTTTACCAAAAAGGGTAAAATCTTCTTCAGTTGCAGAACCTAAAGCTACTATAGTATCACACATAATTACACTCCCCTACTATTTAAATATTGAAGAGAGTAAACATTAAATTAGTCGTTAGTGAAGGTGTGAATAGTTGTTAGTATATATTATAGCGTATAGTTTCGGAATAGCAAGATACATCCCGGTAAAACTAAAAAAATGAAGCTAAAAGCGAAAAACCATAATTCAAGATTAAAACTTTTTTATGTACAATATTGTTTTTAATGTAGGGGGGGGTTGGATTTATTCGATCCGTGTTTTGTAGACCCTGTGTAGTACGAAGATTACTATACAGGATAGGCTCGATAAATCAAGCCCGTGACTTCCTGTCCGTTATAGGCTAATTCGTCTAAACTAGTAAACCAACTAACCAAGTAACTAACTAACAAATCAAGAAATTAATTGCATTTAAACTTTTCTCTTATTTTTTCTTTTTTACATTTAGTAATATTTTTCAAATCCTGTTTTGGCAGTTTCAATCCATTCTTTAGAGCTTGAATTATTCTATTATTTTCTGTTTCAGGATTTACTATATATATAATCCACTTACCCTCTCGCCGATTAATAACAAGACCTGCTTCCCTTAAAATTCTAACACTGTGTGAAATTCTTGATTGTTCCATATTTAATATGTTTTCCAATTCACAGACGCACAATTCATCTTGTAATAGAAGTAGATAAATACGCAAACGAGTTTCATCAGATAATGCTTTAAACATCTTTATAGTTGCTTCCATGCTGTATTCTCCTTTTTTATGTGATGATATCATGTTGTTGCTTTAAAAATATTTATACTGTTTACCATATCTTTTTCTATAGTTAATAATTTTATTAGCATTTACGAAACAATTTACTATCTTTTAATTACTATGGGAATGGCAATAGTTAAATAAAGATATTCCTTTATTTCCCCTTCCTGTATTTCATCTGGGATTTTATCTTTTAATAGTATCACCTGTAGATTTTCTTTTTCTTCTGAGTTTAACTCAAATTCAGATACTAAGGGGATGAGATAATCTGCTGAAGTTTTTATGGAAGTAATTTTTATCCCTTCTTCTCCTGAATTTGCAAGAGCAAACTTCCCTATAGTTTCGCTTTCGGAATCAGTCGTTAAATTAAAACTTATCCCTACTGGAGAAATACTTACTGTAGGAGCAGGTTTCTCTGTTATATAGCCATTAACACGCAGTGAAAAAGCCTTTCTCCTGGGGTCATTACAGTATATGCGCACACTCTCTCTTACTTCACCTAACTCATGTTGGCTGGAATCATAAGTGAAAGTTACTTCCTGTTTTTCTCCCGGAAGAATATTTAAGGGTATTTCTGTATCATATTGGATATATTCAGAGATATCAATCTTATCAATTATTAGATCCAGCTCTCCCTTATTTTCAATAGTGAAAATAAAGGTAGATAAATCTCCCTGAGAAACCAGTCCTAAATCCCATTGAGAATTAGAAAGGGATGCCTGGGGTGAGGGTATAGGTTCTACATCGATAATTACTGTAATTTTTGCCTTGGGGGACTGGGGGTCGTTGGATTCGATATGGATATCTTTTTTGACCAGACCGTTATAGCCGGTAGGATTGAAGGTAACTTTTAGTTCAGATGATTTTCCCGGCTGTATATTATCAGTAGAGAGCATGGTGGCAGCACAACCGCAGGAGGACCGTACTCTACTGATAACAAGTTCTTCTCTCCCGGTATTTTTTATAGTAAAGATATGAACCGGTCTTTCGTCTTCTTTTACCTTTCCAAAATCCCATTCTTCTTCTGAAATAGAAATAGTGGGCGGTTGGGAAGATTTGTTTTGAATATTATAAAATATTAAAAAAGCACCTACTATAACTATTATACTTATTAAGATAATAATAATTTTGTTTTTACGAACCATAACTTTCTCCTTTGCTATATATATTAATTGGTTAGCTAGTTAGTTGGTTAATTGGTTATTTGGTTTATTAATTCATTGATTGTCTAATATCTAATTAACCAGCTAATTAAATGTGTGCGCTACTCGCTCTACGCTAGATTCACACAATGCGCAATGCGATATACGATATACTAATTTTTATTCCCCGTGTTAAAGAATCTGTCTTTGTATTGCCTATTTAATACCCAGGTGGTGGCGGACATACTCCATCGTCACAACTATCATCCTCTTTAGTCTTTTTTTTGGGAGCCTCTTTTTCTTCAGCTCCTAAAAAATAACTGAGATATTGGAACATTAAATTTTGTTGTTTGGAGATTAAGCCCGGATATACTCTCTTTACTACCAGGTTTTTAGCTAAGAAGATAGCAGTGGGTAAAATTTCAATATTGTAAAGATTGCTTACTTCCTCCTGGCTGTCTAACAGTATAGTGAAAGATATTTTTTTATCAGTCCAAAACTCTTTAATCTGAGCAATATCTTCTTCTTTCAGGTCTTTACGGGCATTTATCATAATTACCTGATATTTTTCTTCAATAATATGCCCTTCAAAATACTCGGCCAGTTCTTCTATCCCACATACTGAATCCTTATTTTCGTTATTACAAAAGTAAAGAATAAGGAGTTTCTGTTTTTCTTTGTAGTCTGCTAAATCAAAGGTTTCTCCATCTACAGTGTTAAGGGTAAAGGTAGGGGCGGGAAAACCTTTTCTAAAAGATGAAGAAAAGGCAGACGAGTAAAAAGAAACCAAAAAAGCAATTATTAATAGAACAGTTAAAAGATTATTCTTTTTATTCCTTAACCAAAAAATTATTTTAAAACACCTCTCTTTTAATTCGCCAATTGGCCAATTAAATTAGTCGTTAGTGAATGGTGAATAGTCGTTAGATTTAAATATATGCTTTCAGTTGTTAGTTGTTGGTTTATTGTTTTATCTGTCATTGCGAGC
>DAOUTX010000026.1 GCA_030668465.1 Atribacterota bacterium
GTTTTCTTTAAATTTATAATATCCTGTTGAAGCTACCATAGCTGCATTATCAGTACACAGATAAATTGAAGGGTAAAAGACCTTAATATCTAATAAATCTGCTTTTTCTTTAATCTCTCTTCTTAACGAGTTATTGGCGGCAACTCCACCAGCCAATATAATCTGTTTAGTTTTAAACTTTAAAGCTGCTTTTATAGTCTTTTTTACCAAAACATCGGTTACTGCTTGTTGAAAAGAAGCCAATATATCGCTAACAGGTATATTTTTATTCTCTTTTTTTAATTCTTTTATATGGTAAATTACTGCAGTTTTAAGACCGCTAAAACTAAAATCATAACTTTTATCATTTAAAATGGGACGAGGAAATTGGATTGAGGAAGGATCTCCTTCTTTAGCTAATTTTTCAGTGATCGGTCCACCAGGATAACCCAAGTCCAAAACCTTAGCTATTTTATCAAAAGCCTCTCCTGCTGCGTCATCTTTAGTCTGGCCTAATAATTTATATTCTCCAAAATGTTTTATATATACCAAAGATGTATGCCCACCTGAAACAATTAAACAAACAAAAGGGGGTTTTATCTTATTATGTTCTAAAAAATTTGCATAAATGTGAGCTTCAAGGTGGTTTACTCCGATAAGCGGTATATTTTTAGCATAAGCCATAGCTTTAGCGACAGATAATCCGACCAAGAGCGAACCTATTAAGCCTGGGCCATAAGTTACTGCTATTGCAGATAAATTAGTAATCTTTTTCCCAGATTCGCCTAAGGCTTTATCAATTACCGGAATAATGTACTCTATATGTTTACGTGAAGCTATTTCAGGAACCACTCCTCCGTATTTTTGATGAATGCTAATCTGGGAAGCCACTACATTCGAAATAATCTTTTTCCCATCTTCTACAATAGCAGCTGCTGTTTCGTCACAAGAGGTTTCGATTCCCATTATTAAATCTGACATTTTTTCGCTTTCCTTTTCATAGTTCCTTTTCCATAACTAAGGCATCTTCTTTTTCTTCTTGATAATAATTTCTCAAAAATCTTATCCCTTTATATCCATATTTTCTGTACATATCCTGGGCAATACAATTTGATCTTCTTACCTCTAAAGATATTTTTTTAATTTTATAGGAAGCTGCTATTTTCTCGACAAACTTTAATAATTTTCTCCCATAGCCCTTCCTGCGAAATTTTTCGGTTATAGCAATATTAGTAATGTGGAAACTGGCTCCTCTATACCAAAGTCCAAGATAACCAATAATCTCTTTATCTTTTTCTAATATAAAATATCTGGCATATCTATTTCGGGTTAATTCGCTAAAAAATAGGTCATAAGTCCAGGGAACGGGAAAAGATTGTTTCTCAAGCTCCAATACTTTTTTTAAATCATCTATTTCCATAGATCTGATAACTATTCCGGTAAAACTTTTGTTAATCATAGTCAATCACTTATATTTTTTCTCCCAAATAATTTCAGCCTCAGACTTTCTCAGATAAAAGGGGGAAAGAGTAGAGGCATCATCTTCTTCCTGTTTTTTAAGTTTATCTAAACCTAAAAAGGCAATATTTGAAGCTACCGGTAAATTTAATTGGGAATCGATAAATAAAGCATCTTTACCTATTTTTTCTTTAATATTATTCTGATATTTTTTTATTGCCTTCCCTAAGAAAATTATCTTTTCTTTTAAGGGAGAGAGCCGGACAAGCAGACTTTGAATATCTTCACATTTATAATCCATAACCCTATGCAAGCTATCTCCTCCCCGAAATACCACATCATATATTTCATCTTTCTTAGATTCTAAAACGGGACATATTAAATAGGGAATTTCTTTTAAAGAGAATGCCATGGCATCTAAGGAAGGAATTCCTAGCAAAGGCAGTGAGCAGGCATAAGATAAACCTTTAGCTACCCCTAAACCGTTTCGAAGACCGGTAAAGGAACCTGGGCCTATGGAAACTGCAATACCGTTAATTTCTTCCATTTTTAAGTCCATTATTTTTAACAAGTCTTTTATGGCAGGTACTAAAATAGATGAGTGTTTTTTCTTGAAACCATTAATAGTATACTCTATAAGAATATCCTCATCTTCTATTAAACCTAAATTACAAAATTTAGTAGAAGTATCAATCCCTAAAATTTTCAATTCTGTTTAGCTCCTCTAAAAACTTATTGAATCTATCCCCTTGAGGAATAAAAGAAATTGTTCTTTGATAGCGATCTTTAAATTTAATTTCAATTTTTAGATTTTCTTTGGGTAAAAGCTGTTCAATCTTTTCAGCCCACTCAATAACTGTCAAGCCTTTTCCGTAAAAATATTCCTCATAACCTAATTCTAAAATTTCTTCAGCCTTATCAAGTCGGAATAAGTCAAAATGATAGATGGGAACTTTGCCTTGATATTCATTTATAATAGTAAAAGAAGGGCTGGTGACATAATCTTGTACTTCTAATCCCAGGGATATTCCTTGAATAAAACAGGTTTTACCTGCACCCAGCTCACCGTAGAAAGCTAATATATCTCCAGGTTTAACTAATTTGCTTACATCTTTCCCTAAATTTTTCGTTTCTTCAGGACTTTTAGTAATGATAGTAAAATCCATTTTGAAATATTCACCAATTCTCTAATTGACCAATTAATTAATTTATCAATTAAATTTATTTCTTGGGCATCTGCAATATGTCCAGCTTTTTCTTTGACGATTATCTTTTGTGCTGAATTTATTCGACCTGTCTTTTGTTATTACCGCCTCTTTATTGGTCATTCCCGTGGAAACGGGAATCTATCTTTTTACTTATCCCTCACTCACTACTGGATTCCCACTGTAGTTTACACTCATGAAAATGGGAGTGGGAGGACAAAGGAAAACGGGAATGATAGAAAAATAAATAGCTGTGTGTGTATTACAATACATCTCTACTTTTTTCCTTTATTTTCTTTACTATATACTACATACTATATACTAATTTGACTCCTGGCTACTGAATTCTTTGCGAGATACGATTCACGAGATACGAGATACGAATTAGACTCCTGGCTTCTGACCTATATTTTCTTCACTATATACTATTTACTCGATACTCGATACTAGTTATCCTATACGCTATACACTATAGTAATTTTTCCCTTAACATAGTTTTAATCTTCCAGGGTTTTCCATCCTTAATAAATAATTTAGGTACTCGTTTTTTGTCAGGCATATGGACAATTTCATAGTTAATAGTTCCAATTTTTTCTGCTATTTCTTCTACGGTTATTTCTTCCTGTCCCTGTCTTCCCCAAAGTACCACTTCGTCACCTATTTCCACTTGAGGAAGATTGGTAACATCTATCATGGTTTGATCCATACATATCCGTCCAATTACAGGAAAACGACTTCCTCTTACCAAAACCTCTCCTTGATTAGAAAGAAGTCGATTGTAACCATCAGCATAACCTAATGGCAAAGAAGCAACCTTTGTTCTTCTTTGATTGGTAGTATAAGTTCGACCATAACCGATAGATTTTCCCATAGATAGTTCTTTTAAAAAAACTATTCGGGTTTTAAAACTGTGAGCCGGAATCAATTTTATAGTCTTCTGAACCTCTGTAGAGGGGTACAGTCCATATATAGAAATCCCCGGCCTTACTAAATCTAACCACATATGAGGTAAATCAAGAAGAGTAGCACTATTGCCTAAATGTTTTATCGGAATTCTTATTCCTTCCTTTTCTAAGGCAGTTAAAACTCCCATAAATTTTCTAAATTGTTTTTCAGTGTAAGTCTTGTCTTTCTCGTCAGCAACTGAAAAATGAGTAAAAATACCTTCTATTTCCACGTTTTTTAAAGCTCTTATCTTTTTAATAAATCCTAAAATATCATGAGAGAAAATCCCTATTCTTCCCATACCGGTATCTACCTTAAGATGAACTTTAACTACTTTGTCCTCTTTAATTGCTGATTCAGAAAGTTTTTCTATCATTTCGTATTCACATACCGTGGGAGTTATATTATATGATACCAACAATTCTGCCTGTTGTTTTAAAGTTAAACCAAGGATTAAAACAGGAACAGTAATGCCAGCTTTACGGAGGAAAATGCCTTCTTCTAAACGAGCGACTGCTAATCGGGTAGCTCCATTATTTAAAACTACTGAAGAAACCTCCAAAATATCATGTCCATAGGCGTTCCCCTTAACTACGGCCATTAATTCTTTTTTTTCACCTATTAATTGTTTAATATTTTTCACATTTTGAGCAATAGCATCAAGATCTATCTCTATCCAGATAGGTCCTAATAACTTTTTCATAGTTTAATTTTCCCTTCTTTTTCTCGTATTGCGTATTAAGTATAGCGTATAATAGAGCACAGTAATGTGTAATGCGTAATATGTAGGGGTACGATACGTTGTATCTGTAACAATCTTTGGGAACCTCTACTCTTTTTTTTATCTTTCATTCCTGGATTCCCACTTTCGTGGGAATGACAGAAGAGTGTGTAGTTTTACGCTCTACGCTATTATGCCATACTTATCTTCACTCATTACTCATTACATATTACTGATTACTGTATCTTCTAAATTCAAAAAAGCCTGAGGTACTTGAGATAAGATATCGCCAGCTATCATGCCTCTTTCTCCTTTAATGTCACGGGCTAAATTACCGGCCAGACTGTGGATGTAAACTCCAGCTATTGCTGCTGAAAAACTATCAGCTTCTTGAGCTATTAAGCTGCAAATTATTCCTGTTAGAACATCTCCAGAACCTGCGGTAGCCATTCCCGAATTATCACCAATATTGATATAGACTTCTCCCTCTTTATTAGCCACAATTGTTCTAGCTCCCTTTAAAACTACTACAATTCCAAATTCTTGAGCAATTTCTCTGGTAATATTTAATTGATTATCCAAAATATAATCTATGCCCATATTTATTAGTTTAGCAATTTCTCCTGGATGAGGAGTAATCACCAGAGGAGCTTTAACCTTTTTCAATATGGTAGTATCTTCACTTAAGGCGTATATTGCATCGGCATCAATAACCAAAGGTATATTAGACTTTTCTATAATTTTTCTTACTAATCTTTGGGTCTCTAATTGTCTGGAAATACCAGGACCTATCCCTAATACGGAAAAATCTTTCATTAATTTTAAAATTGTTTCTTCTGCATCTTCTCCTAAAGATTGTTTTTCTGTTTCAGCAAGAGGAAGGGTCATAACTTCAGTTAATTTTACTTCCATTATTGGATTTAAACTTCTGGGAATTCCCAATATTACAATACCTGTTCCACTTCTTATCGCTGCTTCACTGACTAAATACGCTGCTCCAGTCATACCAACCGAACCAGCTAAGATTAAGACTTTACCGAAAGAACCTTTGTGGGAATAGGTTGCACGAAAAGGTAGAAGTGATTTGACTGTCTTTTGGGTTACTATATTAGTTTTTAATTTTTTATTTGTTAAAAGATAAGGAGGTATACCAATGTCTTCAACCGTTACCTTTCCTGCATAGTTTGCTCCGGGAAAGAGCAGTAAACCAATTTTTGGTAGGGCTAAAGTAATAGTATGAGTTGCCTTTATGCATGGTCCTTCAATCTTTCCGGTATCTGCATTTAAACCAGAAGGAACATCAATTGCAACTACTTCCTTGCCTGCAATATTAAGCAAATCTATTATCTTAGCTTTTAAACCAGTCACCTTTCCTTGTAATCCGGTTCCTAATATAGCATCAATAATCAAATCAGAATTTTGTATGTTCCCTTCAATTTCTTCGAGTTTTATTGTTTCTGTTTCGATTAATTCGACTCCCATTTTATCAATTATATTTAAATTTTCTCCTGCCTCACCTTTAATTTTATTAAAAGAAGCCAGGAGAAATACTTTTACTTTCACTCCATAATTATAAAGATGGCGGGCTACTACAAAGCCATCTCCGCCATTATTACCCGATCCAGCAAAGATAATAACCTTTTTTAACCTTAAATCAGGATAAATATTTTTCAGGCTTTGAAATATTCTTAATCCGGCATTTTCCATTAGGGTAAGACCAGATAGGTTATTTTCCTCTATTGCTTTACGATCAATCTCTCTAATTTGTTGACTGGTAACTACTTTCATAAGACAACTCCCTTTTAAAATAATTGACCAATTAGCCGATTTACCCATTGACCAATTACCTAATTAATTAGTCGCTATTGTCTCGTATCGCGTATTGTGAATCGAGTATCGCTGAAGAAGATCAAAATTCAGGAATAGAGACACGATATATCGTATCCAAAGCATAACAGTTGATCCCCTCTTTGTTCACAGGATCAGGTTCATCTACCTAATATTTTTCAACCGTTAACTAGTTAGCACAATAAGACATGACGCGCTGTGTCTCTACCCTGACCTGGTATTAATTCTTTAACTAGATAACCAGGTAACCAACTAACTAGCTAACTAAATAGGTACGAATCAGTATTGATTTTCACTTACCTAATAGACTCTCCAGGATTACCTGGGCAATTACATAATCTTTGGTGTGAGAGATGGTGATAAAATACTTACCAACTCCTTTTTCTGAAGCGATTTTTTTTAATTTTCCAGATGTCTCGATAATGGGTTGACCAAGTTCATTATTTTCTATTTCAATCTCTTTCCAGTTAACCTCCCTCAAGCCTAAACCCAATGACTTTAACAGGGCTTCTTTGGCTGCAAATCTTCCGGCATAAGATTGATATTTGTTCCCCCTCTTTTTTTCACAATATTCTCTCTCTAAGGGAGTAAATATCTTAAAGGTAAAATTATCTCCCCATTTTTTAATTATTTTTTCTATTCTTTCTATTTTAACTAAATCAATTCCACAACCTATTATCAAGAATATAATTCCTCTTTATTATTTTCTATTTTCTGACTATTAATAAATAAGTAGTTAAAATTCTCTATAATAAAAATTGCCTTCTTTTATCTTTCCTTTTAGCCATTTCAATAAATATTTCTTAACTACTCCTCTGCTAACAGGTATTAAAAAAATAAAACCAATAATATCGGTAACAAAACCAGGAGTGAGAAGGAATATTCCTCCAGCTAGAATAATGGCTCCTTGAATTAAACTATCCCCTGGCATAATCCCCTCATTTAAATCATTCTGAATCTTCTTTAAAATCATAAAACCTTGACCTTTTACCAGGTATGCTCCAATTATCCCAGTTAAGATGATTATACCAATTGTAGTTAGGCTCCCTATCTTCTTCCCTACTTCAATTAGAATATATAGTTCTGTTACTGGAACTAATACAAATAATATTAATAGTCTAGTAAAAAACATCGTTTGTTCCCATCCATTATTAATCTGATTATTTTAAGAAAGTTTGGTAATTAACCCCATTAAATACTAAAATCTAACTTAGGTAAATTCATTACTCTTCAGTCCGATATACTAATTTATATAAGACCTAAATATAAATCAAGGATACATATATTTTTCTACTTCTTTCTGCATCTCCTTAGATACAACTATAAACTTCCCCTTTGCCTCCGTTAATAAGGTGTCATCTTCTAAACGAGCTTCCGCTTGAGCCTCAATCATTCTGCCTAAATCTTTAGTCATCTGAGCAGTAAATATAATTTTTTCACCTACAAGAGCTTTTTTTCTGTATTTGATGTTTATTTCTAAGGTCATAGTCATAACATCCTTAGTTATGATTGCAGTTCTGCCCATTATTTCATCTAAAATAGAAAACAATATTCCTCCGTGAACAATTCCTTTAAAGCCTTGATGTTTTGATTCGGGAATAAACTCCACTCTAATTTTATCTTGGTCCCTGAAAAAAGTGATATTTAAACCTATGGGATTATCTTTCCCACAGACAAAACAGTTTTTGTATCCTGGTAAAGCTTGCAAAAGTAAAACCTCCCTGTAATTGGTTAATTAGTTATCTGGTTAGTTGGTTCCTTAGTTACATAGCTTAACCGTATAAACAAATAACCAACTGACCAACAAGTGATGTAGTGTGTAACACGTGATAAGCAACCTATAATAAATATCTGTTTTTATAATTTAGGAAATTTAATCTTATTACTCATTACATCTTACTTGTTACTGTATTTTATACGAGATACGAGATACGAATTAACCGATAATCGGTAAACCATCTTCACTATATACTATATGCTCGATACTTTATACTAATTTGGCTTCTAGTTTCTGTTTTTTTAACCAATTAACCAAGTAACTAAATAACCAGCTAACTGATTCTATACGCTACCCGCTCTACACTAACTAAATACTAGCTAGCTAAATATTTCTTTAATCGCCCTTACGGTAGCATAAATATCTTCTTCACTAATTCCGTAATGAGTAACCAAACGAACTTTGGTGGGTGGTCGTGGTGAACCTAATATATTATACTTTGCTAACTTAGGCAAAAACTGGTAGGTATCCATACTTGATTCCTGAAGGTCAAGATAGACCATATTAGTCTGAACTGTCTCTAAATCAACTTTTATTCCGCTTATATGGGCTAAACCTTCTCCTAAAATTCGAGCATTTTTATGGTCTTCTTTTAATCTTTCCATCATCTGTTCGAGGGCAATTATTCCAGCTGCAGCCAAAATACCTGCCTGCCTCATCCCTCCACCCAGCATCTTTCTATTTTTACGGGCTCTTTGAATAAATTCCTTTGGACCGGCTAAAATTGACCCTACCGGGGCACTAAGACCTTTGGAAAGACAGAACATCACTGAATCAACATTTTTAACGAGAAGTGCGGGCTCAATATTTAAGGCGATAGCAGCATTAAATATTCGAGCACCATCTAAATGAACTTGAATATTTCGTTGATGGGCCAATCGGCAGATTTCCTCGATTACTTCAGGGGGAGTAATTGTTCCACCTGCTCGATTATGAGTATTTTCCAAACAGATTAAAGTTGTTTTAGGGTAATGAATGTTTTCATCTCTCAATGCCATTTTAATACCTTGAGGATCGGGAATTCCTTTATCTCCGGTAATCAACCGGGGTATCACTCCTGCTACTGCCGATATACTACCCACCTCGTAATAATATAAGTGAGAGTCTATCTCTAAAATTACTTCATCTCCTCTTTGACAATGAGTCAATACCGCAATAAGATTACCCATAGTGCCACTGGGTACAAATAATGCTGCCTCTTTCCCCGCTTTTTTAGCGGCTAATTCTTCCAGTTGATTAACTGTAGGGTCTTCCTGGAAAACATCGTCCCCCACTTCGGCATTTTTCATAGCTTCTCGCATCTCATCTGTTGGCAAGGTAACCGTATCACTTCTTAAATCAATTTTTTCTTTAAAAGTACTGATAATTATCCACCTCCAAATGCTATTCGTTAATTAGTTACCTAGTTAGCTAGTTTAAAACATTATTCTATTAACTAACTAACCAATTAACCAACTGACTAGCTAACCAAATTTATTCGTTCTAGGTTAGCAATCAATAAATTGTCAGATATTTATCTAATTCCCACTGGTGGACTTGAATACGATAGTTTTCCCATTCTTCTCTCTTAGCCTCGATATAATTTTCTAAAATATGACCGGTTAAAGCAGATTTTACTACTTCGTCCTTATCCAATTCTAACAAAGCTTCGTTCAAGGTAGAAGGCAAACTTTTAATTCCCAGAGATTTTTTTTCCTCTTTATTCATAGTATAAATATTTCGAATCACCGGTTCCCCCGGGTCAACCTGATTTTTAATTCCATCTATACCTGCTTTTAGCACTACTGCAAAAGCCAAATAAGGATTACAGGATGGATCAGGACTTCTCAATTCCGCCCTGGTACCTACTCCTCTTGCTGCGGGCACCCTGACTAAAGGGCTGCGATTTCTCTCTGACCAAGCGATATAAACCGGTGCTTCATAACCAGGAGTTAATCTCTTGTAAGAATTTACTAAAGGGTTGGTAATAGCAGTAAATCCCTTGGCATGTTTTAATAATCCACCGATAAAATATAACGCTTCCTTACTCAATTGATACTTCCCATTAGGATTATAAAATATATTTTCACCATTTTTAAACAAAGATATGTGGGTATGCATTCCTGATCCGCATATTCCGAATATTGGCTTAGGCATAAAGGTAACGTGTAAATTATGTTTTTGAGCAATAGTCTTACCGGTTAGCTTTAGAGTCATTATTCTATCGGCAGAAGTTAGAGCATTACAGTACCTGAAATCAATCTCGTGCTGACCGGGAGCAACTTCGTGGTGTGAGGCTTCAATTTCAAAACCTAATTTTTCCAAAGCAATTACCATATCTCTTCTCGCTTCTTCCCCTAAATCAACGGGCAAAAGGTCGAAATACCCTCCTCGATCATGAGTCCTAGTAGTCGCTTCCCCTTCTTGATCTCTAAAAAATAAAAAGAATTCTACTTCTGGCCCAAGATTGGTAGAATATCCTATTTCTTCTATTTCTTTTAGCACTTTCTTCAGATTATTTCTAGGACAACCCTCAAAGGGCGAACCATCAGGATTATAAACATCACAGGTAATTCGGGCTACATCTTTTTCTTCTTCCCAGGGATTTACTGTAAAGGTGGAGTAATCTGGTTTTAAAA
>DAOUTX010000158.1 GCA_030668465.1 Atribacterota bacterium
TCTTCCCGAGGGCACCAGCTATAATGCTTATCTGATAAAAGGTCAGGAGAAGACTGCCTTAATTGATACGGTTGACCCGACCAAAGAAGATGATTTATTGGACAATTTAGATGATTTAGAGATAGAGCATCTGGATTATATCGTGGTAAATCATGCCGAACAGGACCATTCCGGCGCTATTTCTCTAATGTTAGAATTATATTCAGAAGCAAAAATAGTGACTAATCAGAAATGCAAGAAAATGCTGATGGAACACCTTCTTATTAGAGAAAACAGAATTATAACCATAAACGATAATGATACTCTCTCTTTAGGGGGAAAAACTCTAAGATTTATATTTGCTCCCTGGGTACATTGGCCGGAAACCATGTTAACTTATTTAGAAGAAGACAAGATTTTGTTCAGCTGTGATCTGTTTGGGGCACATCTTGCCGAGAGCAATTTATGGGTAGGTGATGAGTCTAAAGTTTACTTTGCCGCCAAGCGTTATTATGCAGAGATTATGATGCCTTTCCGCAACAATATTAAAAAACATTTGGAGAAATTGAAGGAATTAGAGATTAAAACTATTGCCCCCAGTCACGGTCAGATCTATTCTCATCCGGAATTTATTTTATCGGCTTATGGAGAATGGACTTCTGATGAAGTTAAAAATGAAGTAGTCATTCCCTATGTTTCCATGCACGGTAGTGTCGAAGAGATGGTGTATATCTTAAGCGAAGAATTAATGAGAAAGGGGATAACTGTAAAACCTTTTAATTTTACCAGGACCGACATAGGTGCATTAGCTATAGCCTTAGTGGATGCTGCCACTATAGTCATTGCCTCACCTACGGTTTTAACCGGCGCACATCCCCAGGTAGTTTCAGCAGTTTATCTGGCTAATGCTTTAAGGCCAAAATTAAGATATGCTTCGGTTATCGGTTCTTATGTATGGGGAGGAAATATGCTAGAAAATATTAGTGCAATGATAGGTAATTTAAAAGTAGAGATACTTTCTCCGGTAATAATAAAGGGCTATCCCAAAGAAGAAGATTATAATTCTTTAATAAGATTAGCCGGCGAGATAGCAGAAAAACATAAAAATTTATAAGTGATTGTAACCCAAAAAGCAAACAAAAAGTAGGTTTAATAATCTATTTTAAAAAATATTTTAGGAGGATGAAAAATGAAAAATTTAAAGGGAACAAAAACCGAAAAAAATTTAATGGAAGCCTTTGCCGGGGAATCCCAGGCAAGAAATAAATATAGTTATTTTGCTTCCAAAGCCAAAAAAGAAGGGTATGAACAGATTGCTTCTATTTTTTTAGAAACAGCTGAAAACGAAAAGGAACATGCCAAGCTCCATTTTAAAAAATTAGCTGGAATCGGAAGCACTATTGATAATTTAAAAGCAGCAGCAGCTGGTGAAAATTTCGAATGGACGGAAATGTACCCGCGCATGGCAAAAGAAGCAAAGGAAGAAGGATTTGAAGAAATTGCTAAGATGTTTGAGGGGATTGCTGAAATTGAAAAAGGACATGAAGCTCGTTATCAGAAACTTCTAAAAAATATAGAAGAAAGTCAAGTTTTTAAGAGAGAAGGTAAGACTTTCTGGAAATGCCGAAATTGCGGTAATATCTATAAAGGGGCTGAGGCACCTGAAGTCTGTCCGGTATGCAAGCACCCTCGAGCTTATTATGAAGTAAAAGTTGAAAATTATTAAACACATTTAAAGAATATTTATTAATTTTCTGTAAAAGATATAAGTATGTAAATATTTAAAAAATTAGGAGAGGATATATATGACCAAAGAGAAGGATACATTAAAAGAAAGAGTAGAAACCGCTTTAGAAAAGATAAAGCCGGCACTTCAGGCAGACGGAGGAAATGTAGAGTTGGTAGAAGTTACTCCGGAGGGGATAGTAAAAGTTAAATTAACCGGTGCCTGCTATGGTTGCCCGATGAGTCAGATGACTTTAAAGATGGGTATAGGCAGGACTTTAAAAAAGGAAGTTCCTGAAGTGAAGGATGTTGTAGAAGTATAAACATTAAAGGAATTCCCGAACCTTAAAATATATTAAGAACGGCTGATTATGTTTTAAATATGTAAAAGAAAAATATTTTTAAAAACAGAAAGACAAAAAATAGAAAGGAGATGTATTTTATGTTAAGCGAAAAAATGGTTAAAAGCATAAATCATCAGATAAACAGGGAGCATTATTCTGCTTATTTATATCTTTCCATGGCATCTTATGCTGTCACGGAAGGATTAAACGGATTTGCCAACTGGTTTACAGTCCAAATGAAGGAAGAGATGTTCCATGCTGAGAAGATGTATAATTACGTGAATCAACAGGGAGGTAGAGTATTGCTGGAAGCTATCGAACAGCCACCGTCAGATTTTTCTTCTATGCTTGACTTATTTGAAAAGACCTTGGAACATGAAAAAGGGGTAACCACCATGATTAATAACCTGGTTAAACTGGCACGGGAAGAGGATGATTATGCTACCGAATCTTTCCTGCAATGGTATGTGACTGAACAAGTTGAAGAGGAGGCGAGCCCTTCTGAAATTATCCAGAAATTAAAATTTATCGGGAAAGACGGAAGGGGTCTTTTAATGATTGATAAAGATTTAGCTGCCCGAGTATTTACTGTTCCTGTGGTAACAGAATTGTAGATGGTTATAATTGGTGGCTGTGCCACAAAAAGTTGTGAAATAAAAAGTTTTAGTTTTAGATAGAGTTATTCTTTTAAAAGGGTTTCTTGATTTGTTGTATTTTAATATTTTTACAGCAGCTCAGGGAGTTTTTATGGTATTAAAAAACTACTTTTTGTTTTTACTTTACTTTTTCTTCTAAAAAGTAATATAATAAACTAAGGTAATTAAAAAGGGAGTAGATTTTTATATCAATTCTCAAAAAAATATTTTGGAGGAGATATTATGAAAAGATGTTTATTATTTATTTTTGTTTGTGTATTATTTTCTGTTTTTTCTTTTACATCATTAGCGAATGATACCATCACACAAGCCGATGCTCTTTTTGAAAAAGGGGATATAACCAATATAGCCAGTATGTTGGAATCAATACCTCTCTATATCAAGGCGGTGGAAGCAAATCCGGATAGTTATGAGGCCAACTGGAAATGTGCCCGCGCCCATCGAGAGTATGCTGATCATGCTCTTGAAGGAGAGCATGAAGGATGGGAAGACATTTGTAAAGAATATGGGAAAAAAGGGATGGAGTATGCAGAAAAAGCCA
>DAOUTX010000129.1 GCA_030668465.1 Atribacterota bacterium
CTCTCCCCAGTCAGTTAAAAATCCTATAATTCCATTAGGAGCAGTTTCAGCAAGTGATGAAAAAGTTAGCACTAAAATAAATAAAGTAGTCAAAATCAAGCAATTTAGAAATTTTAAAACCTTCTTGTTCTTCATAATTCTTCCTCCCTCTTTTTTTATTTAATAAATTTATTATATAGGACTTTTAATAAACGTTCAAATAAAATAATAAAACGATAAATAATTAGTATTGCGTATTGAAACACAGTAATAAGTAATCTGTAATGAGTAATGAGCTTATATTTATTGACTGACAACTATTTTTCTTATCTAAAAACCAAATACGATAAACCAATAGCTTTTTTATTTTTTTCTTGACTTTCGACTGACCAGTCAGTTATAATGTAAAACGATTAAAAATTTTAAGAGGAGCAAGGGCTAAATGATGAAAAAAATTGCCAACTTTGTTACTAAATATGCCTGGCCAATCGTTATAATGACCATTGTCATCACTGTTTTGGCAGGCACACAATTAAATAAGTTAATCATCGAAGATGATATTACCAAATATATGCCTGAGGATGACCCGGATATAGAGTTTTATCGTGAAATCGTGGATAAATTCGGTGGTTCGCAAGCAGAAACAGCAGTCATCTCTCTGGAATATGATGAACTTTTTCAGGTAGAAAATCTAAGGAGCGTAAAAAACATTATTGATAAGTTAAATGATATTTCCTATGTAAAATCCGTCACTTCTTTTTTAAACATGCCTGAAATCATCAGCACTGAATTTGGATTGGAAGTCAAAGATTTAGTTGAAATCTTTCCGGAAAATAATGAAGAAGCCAGTAAGCTTAAAAACACGCTTCTAAAAAACAACATGGTAAAGGGCAAATTTATCTCCGCAGACGGAAATGTCACACTATTAATCATAGAAATAAAAAAGGGTCTTTCGGGAAGCGAGCTTAAAAATAATTTAGTAAAAATAATTGAACCTATAAAAGGAGAAGCTACAAAAATATATTACTCCGGTATGCCATTAATGAGTGCAGAAATAGCAGAAAGCTCCCGGGGTACCATGAGCTTAAGTATTATCGCTATCATTATAATGCTCTTTATCCTTTTCTTCTGCTTTCGAAGTATTCGGGGAGTCATATTGCCCCTAATCGTTGCTTTTATATCCTCGGTTTGGGTTTTGGGACTAATCGCTTCCACTGGTAGAAATGTCACCATGGTAGCTGCTATCCTACCGGTTATTATGATATCTCTGGCAACTGCTTATGGGATACATTTTGTAAGCCGTTATTATGAAGAAAGATATCGTTTTGAACCGCTTAAAGCAGTCAAAAGGGCTTTCCATCATACTTTTTTACCCATATTAATGAGTGCTTTAACGACTATGGCCGGTTTTTTGTCTCTTTCTGCTGCAATAGTCAGACCCATTACCGAATTTGGTATTTTTTCTACATTGGGGATATTTTTTGCTTTTATACTGGCAACTTTTTTTCTGGGTGCTTTTTATAAACTTTTCCCTCCTCCTAAAATACATAAAAAATTTTCTTCTAATTCTAACGATTTGGTCAGTAAATTATTGAATCTCGTTTTTTATTTGGTTTCAGAAAAAAGAAAAATGGTTATCGTGATTGTATTAGTCGTAGTTTTAGGAGGAATCGGCTTTGCTACCCAGGTCATACCTGATTCTTCCATGGAATCAAGATTGGGGGAAAAGAACCAAGTTGTAAAAACTTTGAATTATTTCAAAGAGAAATTTGGCGGAGTAGATACACTTTACGTTTACACTGAAGCTGATAATGTCAAAAACCCTTATGTCTTGAGACAGATAAAAAAAATTGAGGATTACTCGAAACGACTTCCTTCACTAAAAGAACCTTCTTCAATCAGCGATTTTTTAATTGATCTTAATGATGCAATGGAAAATAAAAAGATCATACCTGCCAGTTTGGGAAAGATTGATAATCTCTGGTTTTTTGCTCAGGATAATGAATACATTACTTCTATGGTTGGAGATGATGATAAAGACACACTGGTATCCATTAAGTCCAAAGAAATGACTTCTAATGCCCTCGATTTATCAATTGCAAAAATAAGGACATTTATAGAAACCATTCCCAAAAATGTAAAGCAAGTAGATCTTCAATCATTAGAAAAAGAAGAGCGGAAAAATTATTACCCATATATTGCAGATGAAATTATTTCTTCCCTTCAGGCAAAAGGTATAGAGATAAAAAATATTGACGACTTCAAAAAAGAATTGGTTCGATTGGCTGCTCAACCAAATAATGAATTTGAAAGAGAAGACCAGACATTTATTTCTGAAATTTTGTCTCTATCTTCTTTAGAAATTGAAGATTTGGGATTAACCAAGGAAGAGATTTCTCCTTTACTTACATCTTATATCCAAAATGAGCAAACAGTAGATTTCTTTATAGATGAACTTATTAGTCAAACAGATTTATCAGAAGATGATGCTCTCTATTTGCAGGAAATATTGGAAGATTCTCGTGATATGGCCAGGGAAAGAGAAAAAGTAAAAGTGGCACAAATAATGGCAGAAAATTTTTTAGGTGATCAGTTAAGCGATGAAGAAAATGATATCTTCTGGTATTTAAATGATACAATTGTTTTTATACCTGATGACAATGAAACTACGGAACTCTCTTTTCGTCTCAGCGGGACTCCGGTCATAACCGATCGAATAAACAGCAGTGTATTCAGAGGACAGATAAGGAGTATTATTCTTGCATTCTTAATGGTATTCGCCATGTTGGTCATTCAATTTAAATCTATTAAAGTGGGATTATATTCCATCATTCCTCTTGTTTTAACTGTTGTTACCGCGGGTGGTGCTATGGGTGTCTTCAATATACCCTTAAACATATCTACCATGATGGTAGCAAGTATCGCTATAGGAGCAGGGATAGATTATACCATTCACTTTATATCCCGCTATAAAAATGAATTAAAAAGCAAGGAAAAAGTAGATGCGCTAAAAACAACCCTAACCGGAACAGGGAGAGCGATCGTCTTTAATTCCATTTCTATTGCAGCCGGAATTTTTGTACTCAGCTTTTCTAATATTAAGATGATGGCAGCTTTTGGTCAATTGATTGGAAGTGTCATGCTGGTAAGTGTTATATATACCCTATTACTTCTTCCAATATTATTAGATAAAGTTGATTTTAAATTAAAAAAGGAGTCAAAATAATGAAAATAGGAAAATATTTTTTTGCAATGATAACTGTTTGCTTGTTTTTTTTAAGTTTTATGACCTACGCAGGATCAGAAACAACACTAACAGTAGACGAAATTATGGATAAAATGGAGGAAACCTCTCCGGAATTTTCTACCCAAAAGACAATTTCTGAAATGATTCTCATTGACAAGGATGGGAAGGAAGAAATCAGAGACATGATAATGTTCTCTCAAAAAGTTGAAGATGATCAAACTAATACGCTTATGAGATTTCTTTCTCCTAAATCTGTAAAAGGGGTTACGCTATTAAATATCAATGATGGGGAAAAAATATATTTATATATGCCTGCTTATGGTAAAGCAAGGAGAATTGCCGGATCTTCGAAGAGTGATGAATTTATGGGAACAGGCCTCTCCTATGAAGATATGAGTATGGATTACGAAGATAAAGAATATGAAAAAAAACTTTTGGAAGAAACAGATGGAGAATACATTGTAGAAGTTTTACCGAGCGGAGAAGATTTGTCTTATGAAAAAATTATTATTCATGTGGATAAAGTAAAATTTTATGCTAAAAAAGTAGAATTTTACGAAACGAGTAATGAATTGATTAAAACTTTAACTATCAATAAAATAAAAATTGACGATAAAGGCAAGGTTACACCTATGGAGATAGAATTTACTGATATAGAAGAAGAAGATAAAACGAAAATAGTAATAAAAGAAATAGAATATGATGTCGAATTATCATCCAGTTTCTTTAGCATCAGGACATTGAAGAAGCCGACACTTTAGAATAAGTAATGAGTGATGAGTAATAAGTAATGAGCAAATAAGAAAAATTC
>DAOUTX010000156.1 GCA_030668465.1 Atribacterota bacterium
AAATTTTGTAAATAAACAGATAAAACCGTTGTCTTTCCAGCACGTCCTACCGTGAAAGTAAATGGAATAATGTAGGCATTCCAGGCAGAAATAAAAGCAAAAATAGATAATGCAGCAATACCTGGCTTAATATTAGGCATTAAAATTTTCCACCAAACCTGAAAGCGGGAAGCACCATCAATCAAAGCAGAGCGCTCCATATCCCAGGAAATATTATCAAAAAAACCCTTCATTATCCATATGCCAAAGGGAAGCTGGAAAGCAACCATCACTAAGGCTACTCCTCCAATAGTGTTAAAACCAAAACCACCGATAAGAGGGAGACCTTTTCCAATAATAGGGATCTTCGTTATCCAACGTAATACAAAATAAATTGGAATCAATAGAGTCACGCTCGGAAAGGCATGCAGTATCAGAGTCGCAGAGAGAAATCCCTTCCTTCCCGCAAACTTCATACGTGATAAAGCGTAAGCAGACATTGATGAAACAAAAACTACAATAGTAGTCATAACCGTAGCAAGAAGGAATGTATTGAGAGTCGCCAGCCATATACTCGGAAAATTAGGACCAAAAGGTGACTTCCACAAGAAACTCCAATTGCTCAAGGTCCACCCTAATGATTCTAGTCCCTCTGTCCTGGTGGAAAATGTTGTAATAATTAACCATAAAAAAGCCAGGAAGATAGGCATACTAAATGCAATCAAAGCCAGATAGGCAAGAATAGATTTCAAATTTAAACGAAATTTATTTAATACCATTTTATTATCATTCTCCTATATATCTCATTATAGCTGATCAATTTTCGGTTCTTGAATTAATTCACTAAACTTGAATACACGCAAATATACAATTGCCATTACTATACCAATAATTACCAGGATAACTGCCCATGCTGAACCATAACCCCACTGAGTATTCCCGAAATAGCTGCTAAACGCGCGGTGATAAGCAGTTAATGACCATACTTCAGTTTCATAAAGCCCTGGACCTCCATTTGTAAGAAGCAGAATTTGTTCAAAGGAGGTCAAAAGGGATAAAGTCTGATAAGTAGTAACAAAAAGCAAGGGCCATCTGATCATAGGAATAGTAATATAGCGAATGGTTTGCCAGGTTGAAGCTCCATCTACTTTTGAAGCTATCATATAATCTTTAGGTATAGCTTCAATAGCGGAAGAAAAAATAATCATCCCAAAGGAAGCTCCGATAAAACCATTCACTAAAATAATAAAAAGCCAGGGATTGGTATTAAGTAAGTATTCCCCTGCACCTATGCCCAAGGGACCAAGAATATGCTTATTTATAACCCCCATAGGAGCGGGTCCAGCTAAAGCCTTCCACATCATAATATAAACGACCACCGGAGTGAGACGACACATAAGCCATATTAAGCGAAAGGTAAAACCAACCCGCCTGTTGATGTTTGTAGTAATCAAGGCAATAACCAAAGCCATTCCCACATTGAAAAAAATTAAGGTCATACTCACATACATGAGAGTATTATTTAGAATCCTGGGGAAAAACCTATTAGTAAAGATCTTTACGTAGTTATCTAAGGTCCAGTTTGCTGGCTGCCACCATTTGAGTATTCCAAAATTCGTCATATCAAGATTGGTAAAACTTAAAATAAAAACCATAACTAAGGGAATAAAAAAGAATAAAGTTACCACTAAAAGAGTAGGGGTAAGAAAAGCATATGGCAATAAACCGCTCTTTAATTTAGAAAGAAGTGATTTTGTGTCTGGGAAACTGGAGAGGGAATTCCTTTCCCTCTCCAGTTGGAAATTATTACTCATTTAATGATTACCTTATCTCCTAATTCGCGATTGAGTCCTTCTACTACAAAATCCACTGCCTCTTGTGATGTAAACTCACCAGCTACAACCGCTGCCAGGGCTTCGTAAGTGATAGTAGAATAAGTCCCCCAGTAAGGATTGTTAGGTAGGAAAGTAGTGTAATCTAACATGTAAAGCGCTTCACTCAGTAAGCGAGATTCCTTGTAGAACTTATATTCTGTCTGACCTTTAAGGATTCCCAGATGTGTACTGGCGATTGCGTGACGGGTATTGGGACCATAGTTAGTGACTTTAGCAATTAGAGCTACTGCTAAGTCCGGATATTTACACTGGGAACTGACAAGATAAGCCAATGGATGTGTAAGGGAATTGGGTTTACCACCCTTCTCTGCAGCCGGGATCAATCCAAACCCAAAGTTCTCCCACATATAAGCTTCGCCACCAAGGTCTTTAAGGAATTTTTCTGCCCACTCGGCCCATTGCCATGTCCCACCGACCCAGAAGAGTACCTTACTAGTGACTCCAGGATGCCATGCTGTAGACCAATCTAAGCCAAGACAGCCCATTGAACCATATTTTTGAGCAGCGTCATAGAAAAATCCATAATACTTTAAGCCAGCTGTCTTGTCAAAGACTAATTTACCAGTTGCAGGATCAATAGTTTCTCCACCAAAGGCATAGTAGAAAGGAGTGAAATCAGGGCCATTCTTCGGACGAGTCCAGAAGCCATTACCTGACTCAACTACACCCTTATCCACCGCCTGTTTGGCTGTCTCTAACATGTCATAAAGGGTAAATTCACCTTTTTCGATTTTCCCGGATAATGCTGCTATTTCTCCATCTGACCAACCAAGTTTCTTTAATAGAGTTTTATTCCAATAGAGTGGTCGAGCCTCAGCATCTTGAGGAACACCCCAAATCTCACCTTTATATTTAGTGCAATCCCATAGAGTATCAAAGACAAGATTATATATGGGGAACTCTTCTATTATTCCGTCCAGAGCAATAATCCGGCCCGCTTCAGCCTGGGTACCAATATATTCATGGCCAGTCAACCAAATATCAGGTGATTCTCCAACACCATAGCCAAGCACAAATTCAGTTATATATTCACCCCAATCCAGGTTATCCTGTATAACTTCCACTTTAACACGACGTGGATCACCCATAGCCTCTAAATCAGCATTGAGATCTTTTTCGGCTACTAAGAAATTAAGACCGCGCCAGTTTTCCATGGGAGGTTTTGCTCGGGCACGGATCGTAATTGGAATAATCTCCAAATTCTGAGCTAAAGCCATAGCCGTAAAAGATATAACCAGAATTACTATTAATATAATACTTAATAAACTTTTTGAAGCTTTCATTTTTACTTTCTCCTTTTAAAATTTTGAAAATTTACTCAAAACATTAGATGAACTAATTTTACTTTCTATCACCTCCTCTTAATTTTATAAGATGCCATCTGCAGAAATTCGCTATGTCTAGATGCTCTTATTGCGCCTAACAATTTTTTCTTTCGGGTTC
>DAOUTX010000204.1 GCA_030668465.1 Atribacterota bacterium
AAAACTTAGCAGAAATAGAACGATACTCTTAGTGGGTAGAAATTGGGCACTCATTTTTCTTATGTCCATGTTAATTTTATTTAGTTTTTTAGGAAAAAATTTTTTTAGTCTGAGAAATTTTACTAATATTATCTTAGGAGTAAGTTCTCTGCTTTTATTAGCCAGCGGAGAGACTTTTGTTATTATTAGTGGAGGTATTGACCTTTCCATCGGTTTTGTAATGGGCTTTGTCTGTGTAAGCTCTTCTATTATTATGCGGGATTTAAATGCTGCTGGTTACTCTCCGATTATTTCCATGATGACAGGTTCGCTTATCGGACTTTTATTAGGTCTTATTCCGGGATTTATTAATGGTTTTTTTGTGGCAAAATTAAAGGTACCCCCCTTTATTGCAACTTTAGGTATGTGGGGAATTACCAATGGTTTAGCCTGGCGGCTTTGCGAAGGATTCCCTATTGGTTTTTTACCTTTACAGGTTCGAAACATTGGTAATGCCTATCTGGCTTATTTTTCTCCCAAGAAGGGATTTTCTTTTTTGATAAAACCTGAACTGACCGAAAGGGAGGATATTTTAAGTTTAGTAAAAATTATTCCTATACCTATTTTATTGATAACTTTTATTCTGGTTATATTTTCTTTTATTTTGGTTCGTACCAAGTTTGGTCAACATACCTATATTATTGGCGGAAATGTTGATGCTGCAACAAGAGCAGGTATTAATGTTCCCTTAAATATAATTAAAATTTATATGATATCTTCATTTTTTGCATCTGTTGCAGGAATATTATTAGTTTTCACATTAAATATGGGTGTTCACACACAATATACTTCCAGTTATGAACTTTTTGCAATTGCAGCAGTAGTTATAGGTGGAGCAAGCCTTACAGGCGGTAAAGGGACAATCTGGGGTACCATTATTGGCGTGCTGTTAATTGGAACTTTAAATAACGGATTGATGATGATGGGGTTACCTATTTTTTATCGATTTATTGCAACCGGTTGTATCTTAATTATTGCCATTTTGATTGATCAATTCTTTCCGGAGTTGGTGCATAGAGAATGATTAATTATAATAAAACAAGAGAAATAGGAATTAATATACTAAGAAGGTGGATCTTAATATTTTTAGTTGGGGAAATCGTATTTTTTAGTATTGTCGGAACGAATTATCTTAGTTTAAATAATTTACAAAATATTCTGGTAGCCTCGACAACTGTGCTTTTATTAGCCACCGGAGAAACTTTCGTTATTATTACCGGGGGTATTGACTTATCTATTGGATTTATGGTTGGGTTTAGCTCGGTAGTAAGCGCAAAAGTAATGGTTGATTTATGGGCAGCAGGGTTTTCTCAACCTTTGGCGATAACCATAGGTATATTAACTGCCCTTTTGATAGGACTAATTCCTGGATTTATTAATGGTTTTTTAGTGGCAAAATTAAGAGTACCTCCCTTTATTGCAACTTTTGGTATGTATGGTATTGCTTATGGGTTTGCAGAGATTATCTGTAATAACGTACCGGTTCATAATTTACCTACTTCTTTAGGATCGCTAGGTCATGGTTATTTATTTTACTGGTTACCGGGAAAGATTTTTAGCTTTTTAGCTAAGCCAGAAAACCTGGCCAGAGAAGAACTAAAAAATTTAATATCAATTATTCCCAATGTAACAGTCATTGCTTTTATTTTTATTGGTATTTTTGCTTTTATTCTGGCTAAAACTAAATTTGGCCAACATACCTATGCCATTGGTGGAAATATTAATGCGGCAGAAAGAGCAGGAGTTGATGTAAAAGTCCATTTAATTAAAGTGTATATGATATCTTCATTTTTTGCCTCTCTTGCTGGAGTTATGTATGTATTACAATTTATTACCGGTAGGGCTCCTGCAGGTAGTGCCCGTTTATTGGATGCCGTGGTGGCTGTGATTATTGGTGGAGCCAGTTTAAGTGGCGGCAAAGGTACAATAATGGGCACAGTTATTGGTGCTCTAATTATTGGTGCATTAGAGACAGGTTTGGTAAACTTGGGTATCCCTACTTATAATTTGCATATAGCCGTTGGTTGTATACTTATCTTTGCTGTATTAATCGATCAGTTTTCACCTGAATTAGTGCATAAAGAAGAGGAGATTAGATAAGGAGGGCATAATGGAACCTTTATTAGAAGTAAAAAATATTACCAAGCGGTTTGGTGGCTTAACCGCAGTTGATAATGTCGATATGCAAATTTTTCCCGGGGAAGTTGTTGGTATTTTAGGCGATAACGGAGCAGGAAAATCGACTTTAATTAAAGTAATTTCCGGTGTATATCATGCCGAGGAAGGTCAGATATTTTTTGAAGGCTGCAAGATAAAAATTAGTAATCCAATAGAAGCGTTAAAAATTGGGATAGAAACTATCTATCAGGACTTGGCTTTGGCTGAAAATATGAACGTTTATTCTAATATCTTTTTAGGGCGA
>DAOUTX010000174.1 GCA_030668465.1 Atribacterota bacterium
AAAACCTAAGTCTGCAACTTTCTTAATACTCTTTTCAAAATCTTCTTTAAAGGCTAAAACGGAAAATTTAGTAGGCTGAGCAGAAACTACTATACTCTTTTTCATTATCCACTACTCCTATTTATGTGGGGTCTGCCCCCACTAACGACTATTCACTATAGACTATTTATTTGTCCGATATATGGTAACTCGTATACAGATTTCCAGCCTTTGCTCATCGGTTCTTTTAAGAATGGTTCCATCTCCTTGGGATCACGTAGACTAATCTTTTCAACCGGTGGCAATTTACCTGCCGGATAGGTTTCCATAATCTCATCATGAACCAAAGTCAAATAGCTTAGAATTGCAGCAATAGGACGTTTTGCTTTTTCAGCACTGGCCCGAGTCGGATAGCCTACTACTCCTTCCGGAACTGCTGCTCTTTCAATGGCAGATTGACCCTCTCCCTGCTGCCACAATTGAGGTCGACGATAAGGATCAACTGATGTATCAAAATGACCCCCCGGCAATAAAGATTCCCCTTCAGTATCAACTGCATACTCCATATCTAACATATCTGGAAATAATAATTGAGCAACAGATGCCTCTGCTTCATCAGCATGAATAAAATCTGTAGTGAGACTATCTTTTCTATCAATAGGAATAAAGAATTCTCTAATTGACCTATGCCAGTCAATTACCCGATAGATACCAGGTAATTGGTAGCGTTTACAAAATTCCTGTATGGCTGATTCTAATATCCATAATTGTCCATGATTATTAACCCACATCTGCTTACGAAAACCATCATTCCAAAGTCCATACATCACATTAATCATAGTTTCCCTTACTACATCTTCGGGCATAATAATAGTACCGGCCATACCGCAATGATGATAAGGATGTCCGCCATAATTTAGGGGGGGTAAGACTAAACTGCATCCTACTCCATCTCTGTTTTTTATATAACGGCGAACACCTTCGCAAATCTGAGTGACCATAAAGGTATCAAGTCCAGTGTTGGCATAATCACCGTGACATTCGGTACATCCCACCGGTACAAAAACAAAATCATTTTTACGCCTGTTTTCTATAACATGCATGCGGGGAGTAGTTTGAATATAACTCCCTGCCTTCCCTAATTCCGGGGGAGAAGGGACTTCATATTCTTTAAGTACTTCTTCAATTTTACTCATCGGTGCATCAAATAATTCTTTTTTTAATCTACCCACTTGAGTATTTTCAAAAACTATCTGAGGATAATCAGTAGTCAACCATTTTTTATTTTTCTTATCAGACATTTTATTATCTCCTTTTCCTCGATTTATTTAAACTCACAGGTAATTTTACATTCTGTTCTATCAGTCCTCAATAAGACTATATTTTCAGGAACTTCGTCTAAGGTTATCTTTTTGGTAATCATTGGAGTCATATCCATTCCGGAAGCCATTGAACTTATAACTCTGGGGAATGTTCCATGGCCGGAATGACCCTGAGAACCAACAATAGAAGCTCTTCTTACCTGGAAGACTTCGCCGGTCACTGGAATCTTTTTATCTGAACGGGCTACAATTACTACTGTGCTATTAATCATCTTACCTTCCCAGATAGATTGTTCGATATCTGCCCAGACCTTATCAGGTAGACCAGTTGCTTCTAAATATAATTTAGCTCCCAGACCACCGGTTATATCTAACACTCTCTCGGAAAAATTTTCTTTAATAGGATTAATGATATGGTCTGCACCCATCAATTTGCCTAATTTTGCTCTTGATTCAGAAGGCTCGGAAAGAATTACATTGGAAGCTCCAGCCTTTTTCATTATAGCTACTGCTGCAAGACCAATGGGACCTCCACCTAAAATCACTGCATTATCTCCGGGTCTTATCCCTCCTCCTCGCTCTATTATCGCATTATAAGCTACTGAAGTAGGTTCAACCACACTACCAGCCAGGAATAAGTCATCACCCTTGTAAACTCTCTTTAGTTCTTCCAAACTCCAAATATAGCGGGAATCAACTTTAACATATTCCGCAAAAGCGCCATCACAACTAAAACCAATTTCTTGCAATTTTTCACAATGGTTAGGATAACCATCCGCACAAGGTCGGCAAGAAGCACACCAGAACATTTCTTCTGCCGTAACCGCTTCTCCCTCTTCGAATCTCTTCCCGGTTCTCTTATTAATCGCTTCTTTTCCTGCTTCTACCACGATTCCTGAAAATTCATGACCCAAGGTTGCCGGAAAAGCAGTAAGCCCCGGATACCAGATGTAACCATCATCATCTGGTTGAGCCATGTGGACATCGCTGCCACATATTCCGCAGGCTTTAACCTTGATTAAAACCTCTGTGGGCCCAATTTTAGGAATGTCTTTTTCCACTATTTTAAGTTCCGGATTTTTCCAAACCTTGCTTCCTAAATAAGTAAGCTTCCCGTCAATATCTTTTGCCCCCAATTTAAAATCTGGCTTAGGCTGCCAATCAGCATGCAAAGTAACAGTTTTCATTTTTTGATTCTCCTTTTTTTGTTTTATTTTAAAATTTACTTTTTTTATTTTCTGTTTATCTTTTTACAAGATTCTCTGATGATTAATTTAGATTCTAACACTTCTTTTCTTTGATTAAATTCTCCCTCCTCTATTATTTTTATTAACATCTTTACTGCCAATGCCCCCATCTCCAGCATCGGCTGACGAATAGTAGTTAACGCTGGATAGACAAAAGATGCTAATTCAATGTCGTTAAAACCTACTACTGAAAAATCTTCCGGGACATGAAAATTCTTTTTTTGAATAGCCTGCATAACTCCTAAAGCAAGCAGGTCATTAGCAGCAAATATAGCAGTAGGCGGTTCCGCTAATTTTAAAAATCTCTTCATATTTTGATAGCCACCCTTTATTCTAAAATCACCTTCTCCTACTAATTCACTCCTGTATTCAATTTCATATTTTTTTAATGCTAATTTATA
>DAOUTX010000169.1 GCA_030668465.1 Atribacterota bacterium
GATAAAAATCTCCTCCGTACTGTTTTTCTACCAAAATATTAAAAGTATCTCCCTCACGGCATTCGGTAAGAAAATCGATCTGCCAGGCAAATATCTCTGCTAATTGCAGGGCTAATTGGGGCGAGTCTGCACATTCTAACATAGATTCATAAAGAGAATATTCAATCTTTCCTTCCAACCGAACAACTTCTGTATAGACTTCCTCTTTGGTTACCTTTAAACCTTCTGAATCAGAGGTAGGAATGTCTATATAGTAGATATCAATGGGATTAGGTTTATAAGTGAATTCTGTTACTTTTCCTTCCGGATTATACTTCAAGGAATATTCACTACCTATAGGAAGGTAGTTAAAATCTACTACAGATTTGATTTTTTCTTGTAAACTAAGTATCTCAGCAGCTGAAATTCCTTCTCTAATTAGAGATTCGTAAAGGGTATCTCCGGCCTGTATATTACCACTAATAGTAGCTATTTCTTCTTCTTTCTCTTCTTCCATATTTTTTTTCGCAGATATTTCTTGTGCAAGCATATCAAGCCCCTTTTCTTGCTCCTCTACAACTACCGTTTTTAAAATTTCTTCTGAAGCAGGAAGAGATTTGCTAACTTGTTCTACGGGAAATAAAGGAAGAATCTTAAAATAAATTGTTCCCACAGCTAACAATAAAATAGATAGCCCACCAATAATCATTTTTATTTTTTTTGCTCTTCTTTTTTTATAGGAAGAAGTATTGTGATAAGAATAATAATAGTATTTTTTCTTTGGCAAGATCTCTAATATCCCCTTGCAATAAAATTAATCACGCTTAATCAATTATACAATTAAATTAGTCGTTAGTGAATAGTTGTTAGTTGTTTAGTTAGTTAGTTAACTGGTTTGTTGGTTCATTAGTTTAGTATTAAGTCTTCAATATATTCATTCCTCAACCAGAGCTAGCCGAGCAACTAAATCTACTCGCTATACGCTAACATACGAGATACTATTCACGAATTTAATTTTGTGCTTTATACTTTTCGTTTTTACTATCTTGACTAGCTAACCAGGTAACCAGGTAACCAATTAACGAGATACGAATTAGGCTTCTGGATTCTATTTCTTTACTATATACTATATGCTTATTGAATATTTTTTTAATTCACTTACATAATAATCATATACTCTATTATTAAAACATACAAATATAATTTTTTTTACAAAATTATTTCTCTTTAAAAAATTTATAGTCTCGGTAACAGCGATTTTGGTAGCACGCTCCAGGGGGAACCTGTATGCACCTGTACTTATTGAAGGGAAAGCCACTGTTTTAAGCAAATGTTTTTCTAGTAAGGCAAAACAACTCTGATAACATTTAGCAAGATATTCGTCTTCTTTATAATTTCCACCTCTCCAAATAGGACCTACAGTCTGAATCACCCATTTAGCAGGCAATCGATAACCTCTAGTTATCTTCGCTTCCCCTGTTGGACATCCTTTTAACTTTCGACATTCTTTTAAAAGCTCAGGGCCAGCAACTCGATGGATAGCTCCATCCACACCGCCGCCGCCAAGAAGGGAATTGTTTGCTGCATTAACTATGGCCTCTACCTGTTGTTTGGTAATATCACCTTGCACAACTTCAATTCTATTAGTCATGTTGTTCTACTCCTTCAGGTGAAAAATTAAATAAATTTAAAGTAAAATTATTTTTTATATTTTATATAAGCATTATTAAAATATCTATCTGTCATAGAAGCAATATAGTCTATCACAACCTGCTCAGATAAATAACTATTTACATAATCTGCTCCCTTATTTTTACCCCTATTAAAAATCCATTCTTTAAAAATTAGAGAATCCTCATCACCTCGGCTAATATCATTACGAAATTTGTCAAACAAGTATTTAAAGGAAGCTCTCAATTTCGTCTTCTTTGCTTTGAGTCTGGGATTTTTATATATCCTTTCCGCATTAAATTGTTTCAATTCAAAAACTTTCTCAGCAATATCAGATGAAAAAATTATTTCGTCACGATTATAGGAATTAATTATGATATCAGTTACCAGGGAATTTATAATGTCTGTGTTGTTTTCCCCTAATTCTCTCTTAATCTCTTCTGGTAATTCACTCTTTCTTAAAATACCCATTCGTATTGCATCTTCGAAATCCTGCCCTACATAAGAGATGGCATCTGACATCCGAACTACGCATCCTTCCAAAGTTGCCGGCACTATCTGCATCTCTCTCCCCTGGGATTTCTTCTGGCAATAATCCGTTAGGCCAGCTTCGGTTTTATCTCTGTCCGGTTTTAAATATTTCTCGTTAATCTCACCATCATGAGAGAGAATCCCATCTCTTACCTGAAAGGTTAAGTTCATCCCTCTGCAGGAATCAGCAAGTTTGTCGACTATTCTAAGGCTATGAACATTATGAAAAAACAAACCTATTTTTCTTTGTTGACAAATTTCCTGAAGAATTTCCTCTCCGTCATGCCCAAAGGGAGCATGTCCTAAATCATGACCAAGGGCAATGGCTTCAATAAGATCAAGATTTAACTTTAAAGCTTTCCCTATGGTACGTGCTATCTGAGAGACTTGTAAAGTATGGATGCTCCGATTAGACAACTGTTCGTCAAAACTTGTGGCAAAATATATAACCTGGGTCTTCCCTGTATATCTACGAAATGAACCGCTGTATAATATATGATCTCGGTCTCTTGAATAAGGACCTCTAAAGGGATGAGATGTCTCTCGCTCTCTTCTGGCTTCACAATTTTTCGCAGCATAAGAAGAAAAGCATTTGTCTTCAAAATCAAGGATTTCTTTTTTAAAGCTCTCTTCGTTCATAATTTTTCTCCTAAATAAAATAAAAAAATACAGTAAGAAAAAAACTTATTTACTTTACCTTTACTTTAATAATAGACTTGCATTTTTTATTTTATAGAATTGTAATGAATTCTGCAAGTATTTAAATATAGTATCGAGTTAGAGTGCAGTGATGAGTAATGTGTAATGAGTAATAAGAAAAGAGTTAGATAGTTAGTCAGCTAC
>DAOUTX010000187.1 GCA_030668465.1 Atribacterota bacterium
CAACGTCAACACCTTCGGAACAGGTTTCTTTCGTGATAAATTTTTTTAAATCTGTTTCCTCCGGGTTGACTACCGTAGCGCCGAGACTTTTCGCAATATTTCTTCTATATTCATTAATTTCACTAACTATAACTTTTGAAGTTCCTTTTAATAAACTTAATTGTAGTAATAATAGACCCATTACACCTGCGCCGATAATTACTATTATATCTCCCAGCCCAATATTACATTTTTCAATGGATTCTATACAACAGGCAATAGGTTCCAAAAATGTTGCTTCATTGATGGATAATTTATCCGGGATTTTAAGTAAAGCAATTTTAGCAAATTTTTCATTTATGGAAACATATTCAGCAAAACCTCCATTTGATGCCCTTTGTTTATTTTCACATAATTCGAATAATCCTCTTTGACAATAACTGCAATATCCACAATTAACCGCGTGAATTACCGCTACTCTATCTCCATTTTTAAAATCTCCATTTTTCTTAGAAATTTTTACTAAAGTACCTACATACTCATGACCTAATATTATGGGGGGTTTACAATAATGGCTTTGACCTTCTTGATATGCTTTAACGTCAGACATACAAATTCCACAGGCAGTAATTTTTATCATAATATTATGCTGATTTGCAGGTAAATTTACTTCTTCGATTTTTATATTCTTTTTTCCGTATAAAACCGCCGCTTTCAACATTTACCTCCCAAGTTTTAATTTAAAGAAATCCTTAAATTTCTCCCAGTTCTTTAAATAATACTATGTTGTTTTGATAAAGTTTTTTATAAATAGGAAACAAACGCGAATAATAATGATGGTGTTTTTCCATATTAGGTTGGAATATTCTATCTATATGTACCATTTTTTTCACAGCTTCATTAAAGCTATAGATTTTTAACCCCATCATTACTAAGATTGCTCCACCTAATAATCCACTTTCACAAAATTTGGTTGTAACAACTTTTTTCCCCAGAATATCAGCTTTTATCTGATTTAAATGATTATTTTCAGCTCCACCTCCAGAAACCCTTAAATAATCAGGAATATTATCTTTATTAGAGATACTTCGTAAAATTTCGAAATTCTGCAAAATACTAAATCCAATACCTTCCAATATAGCTCGATAGAAATCAAATTTCGAGTGTTGACTATTTAATCCAAAAAATATTCCTCTTGCTCGCGAGTCCCAAATTGGACTTCTTTCTCCTTCTATATAAGGGAGAAATATTAAAGGATTCATTTTGGGAAAATCGTTTTTTTCATTTGTAAGTATTAATTTATTTGGGCTTTTATCACTTCCTATAATATTCTTTATAAACCAATTTATGGATTTTCCACTTGCTTGAGTTGCTTCAAAGATAATTTGGAGGTTATTGTAAAATGGATAACTAAAATAGGGTTGTTTCTTTGTTCGGGATAGATTAACTTGTTGATCAATTGAAATTCCAATAATTTCAGAAGTCCCACTAATATTATAACACATATTTTTTTTAGTGATTCCGGTACCTACTATACTGGTAATAGAATCCATTTCTCCAGCAATGACCGGAATTCCTTTCGGTAAGCCGATTTCATCTTCTAATGATTTTGTGGTGTTTCCAATTATACTGTAGGAAGGAATTATTTTTGGTATAATAGATTCAGGAATTTCTAACATATTGAGGAACTTAGAATGTACCTTTCCGGTTCTAACATCTACAAAATCTCTACCACTCAAAAAGCTGGTTTTGTACTCCCCAGTTAACTTGTAATTTATGTAATCTTTGGGTTCAAGAATTGCATAGACTTTTTTCATAGTATTGGGTTCATTATTTTTTAGCCATATTAGTTTAGCAATACGGGAGCTCGGAGTAAGGGGAGAAGTCATTATCGATGTATAAAATTCCTCTTTTAATCTCTCTTTGATATATTTTACTTCCTTAAAAGCTCTACTATCTTGCCAGATAATAGCGGGTCTTAAAATTTTCCCTTGTCTATCAACACATACTAAGGTGGGACTATGCCCACAACAAGCAATACCAGTAATAGAAAGTTTGGAAATTTTGGAATTTTGTGTTTCCTTTAGAATTTGATAGATCCCAGATTTTACTCCATTCCACCAATCTTCCGGATCTTGTTCTAAGTTGTTAGGTTTTAAATAATGAGTAGGATAACTAGTTTGGGAAGTTTTTACTAATTCTCCTTTCGAGTTAATAGCAGCAACTTTAACTGAACTTGTACCTATGTCGATAGTTAGGATTACTTCCATAAAAGTGTAAACCTTTCTGAAAATAAATAAGAAATTATCACTTTTCTTATTTGTATATTCTTATGCTAATATTTGTATTTGCAAATTATCTTTATAATCTAAGTGCAAGATAATTGATTTCTTCCAAGTAAAAAAGATATAATTTTTTCCATTTAAATTATTTTAGTAAATAAAATTTTAAATCGATTATTAAGCTATAAAATTTTCTTGACATAGTTTAATAATAATTGTATTCTATTTTTAGAACAGCGTTCAATAAAATATTTAACCGTGTTCTTTATTTTACCATAAATTGTTGATTAATAGAAAGTATGGGTATTTTTTTATTGTCTCTTTATTAATATCAGAGATTTAAGGTGATAGGGATAAATTTATAATAAAATAAATATTTAATTAGAGGTAATGGGCGATGGAAAAGAAAATAATTCGATCTATAGATCGAACATTACAAATTCTTGA
>DAOUTX010000092.1 GCA_030668465.1 Atribacterota bacterium
TAGCTAGAAATTGTCTTTCAGCAGCCATCCCAAAACTAAGCATTCCCATTACTAAACTAATTGCTAATACTAAAATTAATATTGTCTTATTTTTTAACATTAATAGATTCTCCTTTAATTTTTATAATTTTTTAAAACATAATCTTACATAATAACTAAAAGCAAATATTTTGTAAGTCTATATCTCACCTCCCATTTTTTAAGATTTTTTGTTTAGCAAATCATACTAAGTATTTTTTCTACATATTTACTTTTATTTAAAATAACCTGAAAAAGTAAATAAATATAATAACTAATTTTATTATATTAAACATCGGATTACAAATCAAATATTTTCAAGATTTTGCTCTCTTTTTCCCGCATAATTTTATAATCTTTACCTTTTTCGTGATCATGACCTGTTAAGTGCAATAAGCCGTGAATTAGTAATACTGTTAACTCTTTTTCCAGGCTATGATTTAAGTTATCTGCCTGCCTTTGGGCAGTCTCTGCGGAGACAATTATATCTCCCAAAAGCTTATTACTCTCTACCTCCGGAGATTTGATAGCTCCTTCCTGCAAACTAAAAGATAAAACATCGGTTGGTTTATCAATCCCTCGATATTTATTATTCAGTGACCTTATAAATTTATCATCAGTAAACAAAACACTGATTTCAGTTTCTTCATCAACCTTTAGATATTGCAGAACCTTTTTGATTTTTCCTTCTATCTTTTTTTGATTTAGCTTTATTATTTTTTGTTGATTTTTTATTAGAATTTCCATTCTTTTTTTTCTCTTCTTTTATTTTTTTTATTAAATCCTCATCGGGATATTCCACCCGGCTATGAAACATTCCAGTAAGTATCCGGGAAAAACTATCTCCAATTTTATCTAAATCTTTCAAGGTTAAATCACATTCTTCAAGCTGGCCATTTTCTAAATTTCTCTGGATAATCTCTTTCACCAGGGTTTTTATTCTGGTTGCCGTAGGATTAGTTAAACTTCTGGTTGCCGCTTCTAATGAATCAGCTAATAAAATAATTCCCGCTTCTTTAGTCTGGGGTTTTGGTCCGGAATAACGGTAATTCTCTTCGGCAACTGTATCATTAGCTGAGCCATTTTCTTTTAAAGCTCTGTGGAAGAAATAGGTAATCAAGTTGGTTCCATGGTGTTGGGCAATTATATCAATTATATCCTTGGGGAGTTTATTTTTTTCCGCTAATTCTAACCCCTCTTTGACATGAGAGGCAATTACCAAAGCGCTTAAACTGGGTTCCATCTCATCATGAATATTTTTATATGCTTCTTGATTCTCTGTAAAGAAATAAGGTCTTTTTATTTTACCTATATCGTGGTAAATGGCACCTACTCGAGCTAACAACCCATTACCTCCAATCTCTTCGGCAGCAGTCTCAGATAGATTTCCTACAACTATGCTGTGATGATAGGTACCGGGTGCTTCCAATATCATCTTTTTTAGTAAAAGCTGGTTAGGATTAGATAATTCCATCAGTTTAAAAGAGGTGGTGATATCGAAATAACTTTCTAAAAAAGGTAGGATTCCGATAGTTAAAATGACTGCTAAAAAACCGTTTAGCACTCCCCATAAATTGTTTTGTAAAATTAGATAATAACTTTCATTATTGATTAAACCCAAAGCTGATATAGTAATTATATTAACTCCGGCAATAATTAACCCTGCACGGGTCAGGCTTGACCTTTGGGTAGCTTTCCGAATGCTATATATAGCTACAATCCCACTAATTATAGAGACTAAACTATAATTTAATCCGCCTCCCGGAATGAATCCTACTAACAAGCTTAATATGACGGTAAGTAATATGGCAATATTAGGACCTAAAGATATGGCAATTAACATTGAGGCAGAAGCAATAGGCATTAAATACCCTGATGCCTGACTTGCTATTTTAGCGAGCAAAACAACAAAAATAGAAATAATGCCCAGCAATATCAATTTGTTTACATTTTCATAAATATCAGGATAAAAGTAGCTCAAATATAAAAAAACCACTAAAAGACAGATCACAGTAATCATAATTATTCCAATAATGTTGGAAAAATTTATCTTGGGATTTTTTAGTCCTAAAGCATTAAGAATGGCAATGTCTTCCGAAATTACCACTTCTCCTTTTCTTATAATTATCTGCCCTTTTTGAATTGTTCTCATAACATCATCTACTGAAGTGATGGCTTCCTGACGTCTTTTTTCTGTATCTTCTTCATTTAAAAATAAACTTGGTAGAAGCAAAGATGTAGCAATATCACTGGCAATCAAGGCATCGTGATGATCAAGGGAAATCTCACTAATCTCTCTAATTAATTGTTTTTTAGCATTTTCTAAATCATCTATTTTAATTCCTTGTTCCATAATTTTTCTCATAGAACTTTTAATATCTACCCTTATTTTCTCTAAAGATAAATTATCGAATTGAAAACTTTCAACTATGATCTTTTCACTAATATATAATCCTAAATCTTCATTTATTTCATTAGCCATTTCGTTTAATTCATCATCTGTCAATCTCTTAGCGGTCTCCTTTATATCATCATTAGTATCTTTAGATAATTCATCAATTTTTTCTTTGTATTCTTTTATCTTTGAAAAGAGACTATCTATTTGTTTTTCAACATTTTCAATATTTGGTAAATTTAAATCATATACTTCTTTTATCGATTTGGCAGCCTTTTCTCTTAAATTTTGTGTTACCTCTAAATCTACAAATTCAAAATCCCCCGGGGACAAAATATCTTTAGAACAGATTTGCCCTTCTTTTAAGAGAATTTTATCCGGAAAAAAATTAATAGACAGAACGAGGGTAATTGCCATTAACAAAATAAAAAATATAGATATTTTTTGTATTATTATTCTATTAATTAATTTTTTCTTTTGCATATTTTTACCTGACATTTTATCTCTGCTTTTCCATTTATTCCATTTCTCATATAGTTTCACGAGGTTGAATCACTCCCTTTCCTGATTCCGTAAATCTTCCCTTTCGTAAGCGCGAATAATCTCTTGAACCAATCTGTGTCTCACCACGTCCCGATCATTAAGGTATATAAATTCGATACCTTTTATTTTTTTAAGTATCTTTGCCACTCTTGTTAATCCGGAATGTTCTTTGAGTGGTAAATCTACCTGAGTAATATCTCCATTAATTATAACTTTAGAACCAAAACCAAAGCGGGTTAAAAACATCTTCATCTGACCTAAAGTAGTATTTTGAGCATCATCCAAGATAATAAAGGAATTATTTAAGGTTCTTCCCCTCATATAGGCCAAAGGGGCTATTTCTACTATCCCTCTTTCCATATACTTTTGGAATTTTTCGGAAGGCATCATTTCGTACATTGCATCATACAAGGGGCGAAAATAGGGGTCTATCTTTTCTAATAAATCTCCGGGTAAATAACCTAAACTTTCCCCGGCTTCTACCGCTGGTCTAACCAAAATTATTCTATCTACTTCTTTATTCTTTAAGGCAGACAGAGCAATAGCTACTGCTAAGTAGGTCTTTCCCGTACCAGCAGGTCCGATAACAAAGACAATATCATTTTTTTTAACGGCATCTATATATTTCTGTTGACCTAAGGTTTTTGGCCTAATCTCTTTATCTTTTTTGAAAACGTAAATCACATCTTTGTATATTAATTTCCAATCTACAGTCTGGTTATTCTGAGACATTTCAATATGGTATTTTACCTGTGCTAGAGAAAGTGGCTGCCCTTTCCTAATTATGGAGAGTAGGCCTTCAATTATTTTTACAGCTTTATCCGTTTCACTCTTTATCCCTGAAATAACTAACTTGCTATCATTTTGTGTTGATATTTTTACAGGAAAATATTGGTTGATAAATTTAATATTTTCATCATATTGTCCAAATAGTTCTCTTATTTCATCTTTATTATTAATTAATATGCTTTTACTTATATTTTTATCTTTTTCTATTATATTTCCCTGCTTTCGTAAAATATAGTAATAAACTCATATCTCGTACAGACTAGCGTGTAGCGATTAGCGTAAAAGTATACATTTGGTAATATAGTTAGTTAGTTACCTGGTTAAATGGTTAATTAATTATTAGATAAAAGAGAATTGCTTATAGTAATTAGTTTTCAGAACATAAATAAAAATTTAAAGCGAAAAACGGAAAACCATAATTCAAACTTTTTCTAATGAAATAAATTATTATTTTTAAGTAGGGATCGGATTTATCCGATCTGAGTTTTAATGTATTCTTTCGCTACATGTTTTTACGCTAGTTCTTCTTTGCTATATCCATATACCGTATATTATAATATATTAATTTGAACTATGAATTCTATCTCCTAGCTTCTTTGTTTTATTTTTTTAACTAGCTAACCAAGTAACTAACTAACCATTTAACTAATTATATACGCTAAACGCTGTACGCTCTACGCTAGTTTTGTTCACTAACGACTAATTTATCCCAACCTTTTGTATCTCTGAAAATCATAAGGCCTTAGAGCTCTGGGCGGAGCAATTATTTCTGATAATATTATTCCGTTAATTAGAATATTATCAGATAAATATATTCCCAATCCACTTTCCTGATCAGTTGTAATTTCTTCTCTGTCTTTTACTGCCGGTTTATCGGTTAAAATTTCTTTATCCTTTTTCTGGTAATATTCTTTAACCTCGTCATCTATAATAATTTTATCCTTTTTTTCTATATTATCAACTTGTTTTATATTAGTCTTCTCCTCAGGTGAACCAGTTTCATCCTGAATTTCCGAAAATTCCAAGATAGAATCATCTTCTTCTTTCCGTATTAAGTTATAAGATCTTCTTTTCTTATTTCCTATACGGCTTAACAAACTTATTATAATATAGAAAATAAATATATATAAAACCAATGACATTGTTTATTCTATCCTCTTTAAATGAAATAATATTATCTTACTTATTTTCTTTCTTCTTTGAGGTGTCAGAGATACTATCTCGCATGGAAGTATCAGCTGCAATATTCTTCAAATTGTAATAATCCATTACTCCTAA
>DAOUTX010000093.1 GCA_030668465.1 Atribacterota bacterium
CGTCTTTAAATTTAAATCTGCACTTTTTTCTAAAATAATATTAAGGGCTCTGATTATCCTCTGAATTCCATATTCTTCTCCTGCTCCTGTATGAGCTCCCGGGTGAATAATTAGATAAGGGTCAGGTAATAAAAGGTCTGCTCTTTTCATCTCTTCTAAAAAAGCATTAATTGATTTGAAATAAAGTTCATCTGAAGGAGAAGCCAAATTAATGAGATAAGAGGTGTGAATAAAAACGGGGTTAATATTAGAATTTTTTAAATTCTCTCTAAAACTTTCTACTTCGTCCTTTTTTAGTATCTTCTCTCTCCAGGTGGATGCATTCTTAGAAAATATCTGCATAGTACTACATCCTAATTCCTCTGCCCTCTTAACAGAATTATCTACTCCCCCGGCGATAGAAATATGGCATCCAATCTTCAATCTCCGTTTCCTCTTTTCTTCTTCGGTTATTTAATTTTGATAATAAAAATTAGAGATTATTGAAAAATTTCATTGACTTCTCTACTTTTATAAGTATAACATATTACTATAACCTAATTAAACAATTATTACTCTTACGCCTTACTCGCCTAAAAAATTTTTCAGCTTAAAAATAGGGGAAAGAAATGTATAAACAAATCCTAAAAGAATTAAAAGAACATACTCCTTTTACTGCTTTCGGAGCTGCTACCGGAATAATTTTAATAATATTTTTTCAAAAACTGCCCTCTGAATCTTCCTATAATATTTTTTATACCCTTCACCCTCTCCATGTTTTTTTTAGCGCGCTGGTTACTGCCTCTATGTATAATTTTTATAAATGCGGGACGGGTAAGAAAAAATGCAACCTGGGAGTTTTAATTTTTGTAGGTTATGTGGGTTCTATCGGAATAGCTACATTAAGTGATTCGGTAATCCCCTATCTGGGTGAAATTTTGCTCGATCTGCCCCATCGAGAAATTCATTTGGGTTTTATTGAAGAATGGTGGCTGGTCAATCCTTTGGCCTTATTCGGAATTGGAATAGCTTATCTAAAGCCCTCTACAAAGTTCCCTCACTTTGGTCATGTCCTCCTCAGTACTTGGGCTTCGCTCTTCCATATTATTATGGCTTTAGGGCAAACTTTGAATTGGTTTACTTATATTGGTATTTTTATTTTTTTATTTCTCTCTGTTTGGATACCTTGCTGCCTGAGTGATATCGTATTTCCTCTTTTATTTGTAAAAACACCAAAAAATCACAAAAATCCTATAAGAAACTAAAGGATTAAAAAAAATGATATTATCAATGAAAGATATGGGGAATATGGGGTCAGGTCTTCACATTTGACATAACATTTCTAGCTGTCTTATTTAGGATTAAGTTATGTCAAATGTGAAGACCTGACCCCAATTAAACACTTAAACTGTGGATTATTCTAAATAATAAGAAGGGCAATTGGCTAATTAAAAGGAAGGCATTATGAAAACAAAAGATGGACATTTCAAAATAATTTTTATTTTAATTACATTGTTTTTGTTAATTTTTAGTGCATCTGTTTTATCCTTCGGGCAAGAACTTACCGGAGAAGAAATTGTAAATAAAGTAAATGAATTAATGAATCAGGATACTGTCCAGGCAAAAGTAAAAATGACTATTGTTACATCCTCCGGTAAGGAAAGAGTTTTTATCTATGATTCATATAGTAAAAATAAAGGCGAAAAAAATCTATTACGCTATATAGAACCCAAACGGGCAAAAGGCCAAGCTATACTGATGCTTAATTATGCTGATGATATTTGGATGTATTTCCCCCGTACAAAACGAATACGCAAGCTTGCCACCAATTCCAAAAGCCAAAAGATGGAAGGCAGTGATTTCTCTTATGAAGACACCGGTGCAAGTGATGCTTTTATTGAAGATTTCAACAGTAAAAAACTTGGCTCCGAAATTAAAGAGGGACATGATTGTTACAAGATTGAAATGCTGAAAAAAGAAGGTATCGAATCCGGTTATTCCCGTTTGATTATGTGGATAATAAAAGACAATTTTTACCCGATAGTCATAAATTATTATGACCGGGAAAATCCTGAACTTTTACTAAAAACACTGATTCAATATGATATTAAAAATGTAGACGGTATTTCCACTGCCACAAAGATGGTTATGTACAACCAACAGGAAAATTCCCAGACAAGTATAGAAATGCTGGAAATCAAATATAATATAGTATTAGATGACAGTTTATTTACTGCAAGAAATCTGCAAAGGAGATAGATGATGCGAGAAAAAATCTTAAGGGCTTTAGCTAGGTTGCATGCTCAGCATCCCTGGAAAATGTTACTTCTGGTACTTGCCATCACCATCATATTAGGTGCTTTTGCCACTCAGTTGGAACAAAGCATGCGATGGAGCGATTTACTCCCTTCAAAAAGTGAAAAAACAATTCAATACAATAAAGTAATCAACGAATTTGTAACCGCCACCAATATTATCATCGTAGTCGAAGGTGAAGAAGAGACAATTAAAGCCTATACTGAAGTGGTTGTCCCTCAAATCAAGCTGGCAACTGACCCAAAAGACGGTAGACCATATATTAAGCGAATTGACTACAAACAGGATATCGATTTTATCCGCGAACACGGCCTGATGCTGGTCAAAGCCGATAACCTGCAAAACATGAAAGAATTATACCAAAATCCCAATTTAGTCCCCCTGCTTACCAATTTAAATAACAGTTTTGAAAAGGAATATGTGGGTCGGGAAGAATCGATTTCTACCCGGGAAAAAGAGGACAATACCATCATTATATTAGACAGCATTTCCCATTTAATTTCTATCATGCAAGATTATTCTTCCGGCAAAATCCATTCTCCGGAAGAAGCTCAAAAAGCAGTAGATAAATTAATACTGGGAGAACCTTACCTTTTATCTTATGATAAACAAGCGCTTATTATTAATGCCATCCCTAATTTTAGCATGACCGATATGGATAAAATGATTTCGGGAACAGATACTATTCAAGAAATAGTTGATAAGGTGAAAAAGGATTTTCCTGAAGTAAAAGCGGGTTTAACTGGGATGATTCCCCTTGGTCGTGATGAGATGGTATATGGGCAGCAGAGTATGGGTTATACCAGTATCATTGCTTTTATTGCAATTTTAATTTTACTCATTCTTTCTTTTCGAATGTGGGCTGCTCCCCTCTTTGCCATTCTCAATTTGGTAGTCGGACTTGTCTGGGCAATCGGTTTAGCTGCCATTCTGGTTAAGAGTTTAAACATTATGACTTCAATGGTTACGGTTATTCTCATTGGATTGGGAATTGATTTTTCCATCCATATCATCTCCATTTTTACTGAAAGCCGCTCCATAGGTAAACCGATTAATAAATCCATAGAAGATACTTTCTTAAAAAGCGGCAAAGGCATATTAACCGGAGGCCTGACAACCTGTGGTGCTTTCTTTGCCTTAATCATCAGCTCTTCCCGCGGAATGAAAGAGGTGGGTATTGTCAGCAGTGTCGGTTTGCTAGCCATATTAATCGTTACCTTTCTTTTCCTGCCCTCACTTTTGGTATTGCGGGAACGTCGCCTGGAAAAGAAACTGGCAGAGGGAAAAATAAAGAGTAAACCGGTTTACAAGGATATTTCCTTAAGAGCATTTGGAAAAGGATGCAGCTGGTTATCCGGAAATTATATGGTTACTATCTTTTGCGTAGTACTTATCACTATCTTTTTACTAGTCTCTGCTTCCCGAATCTCTTTTGACCATAATTACATGAATATGGAGCCAGAAGGATTAATTTCCATCACCTTGCAGGATACGATATTGGATAAATTCGATTTAAGTATGGATTATGCATTAATTTTAGCCGACAGTGTTGAAGAATCCAGAGAAATGACTAAAGCATTAAAAAATATAAAATCGGCGGCAATTATTGATGATATATCAATGTATTTTCCTTCTCTTGAGGAACAGCGAAAGCGAATCCCCCATATCCAGGAAATCAATCGATCCATATCAAGTGCAGTAATAGCAAATGATATTTTGGATACCGAATTGAACCAAGTAATTTCAGAACTGGATAGATTAGAAATGAATATTATGGAAATTCAGGATATGGCTTATATGGGAGGACAGGACAAGGTGGACAGAAAATGCAGTGAAATTGTGGGAAATCCCGATGACCCCCAGTCATTAAGCATTATTGCACAGTTTATCGATTCCCTGGAAAACAACCGGCTGAGCGGTTTAAAGGGATTAAAGGAATTTCAAAAACATGCAGCACCCTATTTTAAAGAATCTGTGCTTAAAATGGCATCAACAGAAAATATTGTATTGGATGACCTTCCTGCTTCTGTCCTGGATAGATATGCTAATCGAGACCGAACGCAATTCTTGCTAACCGTATTTCCTGCAGAAAATATATGGACAGATGTAAACTTCCTGCAGCGGTTTACCAGCGATTTGGATAGAGTCAGTAATAAAGCAACCGGGATGCCTCCGGTAATGCAAGAACTTATCCGAGTGATAGGCAATGATGGGAAAAATGCGGCGCTCCTTACTGTTTTCGTTGTATTTTTATTATTATGGCTCGATTTTCGCAGCTTTAAATATGCTATTATCGCCATGATACCTCTGGTAGCCGGTGTGATTTGGATGGTTGGGCTCATGCATTTAGTCAGTATGCAGCTCACCGTGGTTAACGTCATGGGCCTGCCTATGATTATCGGTATCGGAATAGATTATGGTGTACATATCGTACACCGTTGGCACATTGAAGGCAATAAAAAAGTAAATCAAATATTTGCCAGTACCGGAAAGGCTATCTTTCTTACCAGTATTACCACCATGTTGGCTTTTGGTTCTTTAATCTTTTCTATCTGGCGTGGGTTTGGCAGCTTGGGTGCTGCTATGTTCATCGGTGTCGGTGCCTGTTTTCTCTCCACAGTTATAATTTTACCAGGTATTATCGGATTTACAGAAAGAAAATAATGTTAAGGGGTTCTTCTGACAATAGAATACCAAAAAAAGGATTGAATA